>NZ_LMOY01000002.1:0-55402 GCF_001423685.1 Brevundimonas sp. Leaf168
TTCTCCATCCTGGTGCTGATGGCAATCATCACCACCCTGATGGCCTCACCCCTGTTCGAGTGGGTTTACGGCAGGAAGGCGAGAGAGCGGGGCGAACTGCGTGCTGGAGATGATCCCGATGATACTGCGCCGATACACGCCCGAACAACCGGCTACGATCAAGGACTATACCCATGAAGCGCTCACACATCAGAAGCCTGGCGCTGGTCGCAGCGCTTGTCGGCTCCCCGATGACTGCGAGCGCCCAGATGGCAGATCCGAGGGTGATCTCGGTCGATGTCGGCGGGCCGTCCACACCCCGCGACCGAATGGCTGATTTTTCGGTCGGCGCCGACTATCCGGGCTCGACGATCCGTGAGGATGCCTTGGCGCAGTTGAAGACCGCGCGCGAAGAACTGGGCTTCCGCTACATCCGATTCCACGACATTTTCCACGACGACATGGGCGTCTACCGCGAAGTCGACGGCCGTCCGGTCTATGACTGGACGCGGATCGACCAGCTTTACGACCGCTTCCTGGCGATGGGGATCAAGCCCTTCGTCGAGCTGGGCTTCACCCCAGATGCGATGAAGACGTCGGATCAGACCATCTTCTACTGGAAGGGCAACACGTCCCATCCGCAGCCGGAGAAATGGACAGGTCTGATCGACACCTTTGTGCGGCATCTGATCGACCGCTATGGCGTCGAGGAAGTGCGGAGCTGGTATTTTGAGTTCTGGAACGAGCCGAACCTGGACGGATTCTGGGAGCGAGCGGACCAGACCGCCTACTTCGACTACTACGTACGGACGTCGCAGGCGATCAAGGCGATCGATCCCGGACTTCGCGTCGGCGGGCCGGCGACGGCCGGAGCGGCCTGGGTCCCAGAGTTCCTTGCCCACGCCGATCAACACCGGGCGCCGGTCGATTTCGTGACCACGCACACCTATGGCGTCGAAGGCGGCTTCCTGGACGAGAAGGGTGAAGGCGACAACAAGCTGTCGCGAAATCCTCACGCCATCGTCAGCGACGTGCGCAAGGTGAGGACCGAGATCGAGGCGTCGACGCGTCCGGGTCTGCCGCTGTTCTTCACCGAATGGAGCACCAGCTACAATCCGCGCGATCCGATCCACGACGACTATTTCGGCGCCGCCTATGTGCTGGACAAGCTGCACCGAAGCGAAGGTCTGGTTCAGGGGATGAGCTACTGGGCCTACAGCGATCTGTTCGAGGAGCCGGGCCCGCAGGCGAAGCCGTTCGAAGGCGGCTTCGGCCTGATGACTCCTCAGGGCGTGCGCAAGCCGACGTGGTTCGCCTACAAATACCTAAACAGCCTGGGCGACCGCAAACTGCCGACCGGCGACGACCAGAGCATCGCCGCGCTGAAGGGCGACACGGTCCAGGTGTTGGCCTGGCGCTATGAACTGCCGGATCAGCCGGTCAGCAATCGGCCCTTTTTCCGCCAGGTGCGCGAGCCGGCGGCGGCCGCGCCGTTGCAGATTGTCCTGCGGGGTCTTCGACCCGGCGCGCACACTGCCTCGGTCCGGCGCGTCGGCTTCAAGTCCAATGACGCCTACACCGCCTATCTCGAGATGGGTTCGCCCGCGACGCTGTCCGAAGGGCAACTGGAGACCCTGCAAACCTTGACCCTGGACGAGCCCAGGACTGTCACAATCACCGCTGGCGCTGACGGAACCACGCAGGTGGATTTGCCGATGCGTGTCCAAGATGTGGTGCTGGTCGAAATCGGCGCGTCGTCCGATCTCTGAGCGGCAAAGCGTGTCTGACGTAGGTTCGGGCGGCGGCGATCCGTCCATGGCCGCGAGCGGGTTGCGGCAAACATCGAGCGGTGTGCGCCGGAATGGTGGACGCGCCGTGTCGAGCGTGCTGCTGTCCTTGGCGTGACCGATCAACAGAATCCCCGCCGCAACTACACCATGGGCGACATCGCGCGTCTCGCCGGTGTTTCGCCTATGACGGTGTCGCGGGTGGTCAACGGCGATGCGCGGGTGCGCGAGGCGACGCGCGAGCGGGTCGAGGCCATCATCCGAGAGACTGGCTATGTGCCCGATCCCGCCGCGCGGATCCTGGCGCGGGCCGGGGGCGGGCGGATCGGTCTTCTCTACGCCAACCCGTCCAGCGCCTATCTGGCCGAGTTGCTGTCTGGCGCTCTGGATGGGGCGCGATCGGTTGGCCTTTTGCTGCTGATCGAACCGTCTCGGCCAGGGGCGCCCGAGGAGGAGCGGGAGGCGGTGCAGAGGCTTGCGGCCGGCGGAGCTCAAGGGGTGATCGTGCCGCCGCCCCTGGGCGAATCAGCGGCGACACTGGACGCAATCGCGATCAGCGGGATGAAGGCTGTAGTTCTGGCGGCCCCCGCGCTGCGGGACGGCCTCATCTCAATACGGGTGGATGATCAGGATGCGGCGCATGAGATGACGCGGCATCTGCTGGATTTGGGTCACCGCGCCATCGGCTTCGTCGAAGGCCATCCCGACCAGAGCGCTAGCGCCGATCGCCGCCAGGGCGCTCAGGCCGCCGTCAATGCGGTTGCAGGCGCGACGATGTGGGTCGAGCCCGGCGACTTCACCTATCGCTCGGGCTTCAAGGCGGGACAGAGACTGCTGGCGCGCTCGCCCCGGCCGACCGCAATCTTCGCCAGTAACGACGATATGGCCGCCGGAGTTTTGGCCGCCGTTCATGCGGCCGGCCTGTCGACCCCGGGCGACATTTCGGTGGCTGGGTTCGACGATACCTATCTGGCCGCGAGCGTCTGGCCGACCCTGACGACGATCCGCCAGCCGGTCGCCGAAATGGCCCGTTCTGCCGCCGTCATCTTGGGGCGGGATGGTGAGGCGGAGGGTGCTGTCCCCCACCAGTTCATCGCCAGAGAAAGCACCGCCCCTCCGCACGATTGACATCCGCCCTCCGCTACAAGATGTTAGCGCTAACACGCCTCAGAGCGTGGGGAGGATGAGATCGTGTTGCTTACTGAATGCCTGCCGGCGGACTGGCGTAACGCGCGCCTGCTCGGACGTGTAATGACCGAGGCTGGACCCTCGCCCGTTCTGGTGCGGGGCGGGCGGCTCTATGATCTTTCTGACCACGTCGCCACGACGGCTCAAGCTGTCGGGCGGAGCGACCTGGATACCGCGGGCGTCGACATGGGGCCGCTGGACGAACTGACCGTCGCCTCGGCCTGGTCGGCGCAGGGCGTCCAGTTGCTGTCGCCGCTGGACCTGCAATGCATCAAGGCCTCGGGCGTGACCTTTGCGGTCTCGGCCTTGGAACGGGTGATCGAGGAGCGGGCGCGCGGTGACGCCGACGCCGCCAACGCCGTTCGCCAGTCCATCCTTGACCGGATCGGTGGCGACCTGAAGGACCTGCGTCCCGGGTCGGCGGCGGCAGAGGTCGTCAAGGCGCAACTGATCGCCGAAGGTCTGTGGTCGCAATATCTCGAAGTCGCCATCGGCCCCTATGCCGAGATATTCACCAAGGCGCCGGTGCTGGCCTCGGTCGGCTGGGGCGCCGAGGTCGGGGTGAGGGCGGACTCGGCCTGGAACAACCCCGAGCCGGAGGTGGTGGTGATCTGTAATCCCGCAGGCCGTTCGGTCGGCGCCAGCCTGGGCAACGACGTCAATCTGCGCGACATCGAAGGGCGCTCGGCCCTGCTGCTGGGCAAGGCCAAGGACAACAACGCCTCGGCCTCGGTCGGCCCTTTCATCCGCCTGTTCGACGACTGCTTCGGCATGGACGACGTGCGCTCAGCCAACGTCAGGCTGGAGGTCGAGGGGACGGACGGCTTCGTCATGACGGGCGAAAGCACGATGAGCCTGATCAGCCGCGATCCCGAGGAACTGGTGCGCCAGACCCTGAGCGCGCACCAGTATCCCGACGGCTTTGCCCTGTATCTCGGCACCATGTTCGCGCCGATCGACGACCGCGATGCGCCGGGCAAGGGCTTCACCCACAAGATCGGCGACCGGGTTCGCGTCTCGTCCGACAAGCTTGGCGTGCTGGAAAATATCGTTGCGACGTGTGACCAGGCCCCGCCGTGGGAGTTCGGTGTGCTGGAGCTGATGCGCAATCTGGCCGGTCGCGGCCTGTTGGGAGCCACCACATGAGCGGCGCCATCTATCCGTCGCTGAAAGGCCGGCTGGTCGTCGTCACAGGAGGCGGTTCGGGCATCGGCGCAGGCTTCACCGAGGCCTTTGCGCGTCAGGGCGCCCGCGTCGTCTTCTTCGACATCGCCGAGGCGGATTCGAAGGCGTTGCAGGCATCCCTTTCCGCACTGTCGCCGGCGCCGACCTTCCGTCCCTGCGACCTGACCGACGTGGCGGCGCTGCAAATGTGTCTGGCCGAGATCGTTGCCGAGCATGGCCCCATCGACGTCCTGATCAACAACGCCGCCAACGATGATCGCCATACGCTGGCCGAGGTCACGCCTGATTATTGGGACAACCGGATCAACGTGAACCTGCGCCACCTCTATTTCGCGGCTCAGTCGGTGGCGACTGGCATGCGCGAGCAGGGCCGAGGCGTCATCATCAACCTCGGCTCTATCAGTTGGCACCTGGGCCTGCCCGACCTGTCGCTTTACGAGACCGCCAAGGCGGGCATCGAAGGCATGACGCGGGCTCTGGCGCGAGAGCTGGGCGGCGACGGTGTTCGCGTCGTCTGCATCGTGCCGGGCAATGTCCAGACCCCGCGCCAGATGAAATGGTACACCTCGGAAGGCGAGGCCGAGATCGTGGCGGCGCAATGCCTGCCCGGTCGTCTCCAGCCCGACGACGTCGCGGCGCTGGGCCTGTTCCTCGCGTCCGATGACGCCCGTCTGATCACGGGCCATGAGTATTTCGTGGACGCCGGCTGGCGTTAGGGCTTTGTGATTTCATGCCCGCGTCAGACGGGCTTTCGGAGGGAATATCGAGATGGCAGGACCGACGGGGGGCTCAGGCCCCGACATTGCGGGCGACGACCGCGTCAACATGGCGTTCATCGCCCTGATCGTGGCGGTCGCCACCATCGGCGGCTTCATGTTCGGCTATGATTCCGGAGTCATCAACGGCACCCAGGACGGGCTGGAGGCGGCCTTCAACTTATCGGCCTTGGGCACCGGCTTCAACGTCGGCGCCATCCTCTTGGGCTGC
This sequence comes from Brevundimonas sp. Leaf168, assembly GCF_001423685.1. Classification (NCBI taxonomy): domain Bacteria; kingdom Pseudomonadati; phylum Pseudomonadota; class Alphaproteobacteria; order Caulobacterales; family Caulobacteraceae; genus Brevundimonas; species Brevundimonas sp. Leaf168. The sequence goes on from NZ_LMOY01000002.1 coordinate 5,127, forward strand.
GCGGTCGGCGCCTTTATCGCCGGACGCTTGGCCGACGCCATCGGCCGTCGCACGGTGATGCAGATCGCCGCCGTTCTGTTCATCATCTCGGCCTTTTGGGCCGGCGCGGCTGACACTTCGGCCCACTTCATCATCGCCCGCTTCATCGGCGGCTTGGGCGTGGGCGCGGCCTCGGTCCTGTCGCCGGCCTATATCTCCGAAGTGACGCCAGCCTCGATCCGCGGCCGGCTGTCGTCGGTGCAGCAGATCATGATCATCACCGGCCTGACCGGCGCCTTCGTGGCCAACTACGCCTTGGCCAAGACCGCCGGCGGATCAACGGCGGAATTCTGGCTGGGCTTCCCCGCATGGCGCTGGATGTTCTGGCTGCAGGTCATCCCCGCCGCCGTCTATCTGATCGCCCTCCTGGTCATCCCGGAAAGCCCGCGTTTCCTGGTCGTCAAGAAGAAGGACGCCCAGGCCGAGACGGTCCTGTCCAAGTTGTTCGGCGCCGACGCCGGTGCGCGCAAGGTCCAGGAAATCCGCGCCTCGCTGGCGGCCGACCACAAGCCCAAGTTCGCCGATCTGCTGGACCCCGCGACGAGGAAGGTGCGCCCGATCGTCTGGGCCGGGCTGATTCTAGCCGTGTTCCAGCAGCTGGTCGGCATCAACATCGTCTTCTACTACGGCGCTGTGCTGTGGCAGTCGGTCGGCTTCTCGGAGAACGACGCGCTGCAGATCAACATCCTGTCCGGCGTCCTGTCGATCGCCGCCTGCCTGGCCGCCATCGCCGTCATCGACAAGATCGGCAGAAAGCCTCTGCTGCTGATCGGTTCGGCCGGCATGTTTGTGACCCTGGCTGTCGTCGCCTGGTGCTTCTCCAAGGCCGCCCTGATCGACGGATCGCTGCACCTGGACGACCAGACCGGCCTGATCGCGCTGATCGCGGCCAACACCTATGTGGTCTTCTTCAACTTCAGCTGGGGGCCGGTCATGTGGGTCATGCTGGGCGAGATGTTCCCGAACCAGATGCGCGGTTCGGCCCTGGCCGTCGCCGGCTTTGCACAGTGGATCGCCAACTTCGCCATCTCGGTCAGCTTCCCGTGGATGGCCGCCACCCTGGGGCTGGTCTTCACCTATGGCTTCTACGCGGTCAGCGCCCTGATCTCCTTCTTCCTGGTCCAGGCTTGGGTGAAGGAAACGCGCGGTCGCGAACTGGAAGACATGACGGGCTGATTTTCGCCCTCCCATACCCATCTCCCCGAAACGGGCGGCGCTCCCCCGCCGCCCGTCAGCCTTATGAAAAGGACGTCCCATGACCGACACGCTTGAACTTTCGCACTGGATCGGCGGCGAGAAGGTCGCGGGAGCCCTGGCGGGCGAGAGCCTGAACCCGTCGGATACGCGCGACGTCGTGGCCCGCACGCCCAAGGGCGGCGCCGCCGAGGTGGACCAGGCCGTTCAGGCCGCCCGCGCCGCCTTCCCCGGCTGGTCCGACGCCTCGCCCGAGGTCCGCTTCGACGTGCTGGACAAGGCCGGTTCGCTGATCATGGAGCGCGCGGCCCAGATCGGCCGCCTCTTGGCTCGTGAAGAGGGCAAGACCCTGCCCGAAGGCATCGGCGAGACCATGCGCGCCGCCCGCATCCTGAAATATTTCGCCGGCGAGGCTCTGCGCGTCCACGGCCAGAACCTGGCCTCGACCCGTCCGGGCGTGGAGATCCAAACCTATCGCCAGGCGGTCGGTGTGTTCGGCATGATCACGCCTTGGAATTTCCCCATCGCCATTCCGGCCTGGAAGATCGCCCCGGCCATCGCCTTCGGCAACACCGTCGTCATCAAGCCCGCCGGCCCGACCCCGGCGACGGCCGAGGCCCTGATCGCCATCCTGCATGAGGCCGGCCTGCCCAAGGGCGTGGTCAATATGGTCATCGGCGACGGCGACGTCGGCCGCGCCATCGTCGCCCACCCAGGCATCGACGGCATCAGCTTCACCGGCTCGCAGGCCGTGGGCGCGGGCGTCGCCGAAGGCGCGGTGAAGCGTCAGGCGCGCGTTCAGCTGGAGATGGGCGGCAAGAACCCGCTGATCGTTCTGGACGACGCCGATCTGGACCGGGCGGTGAACATCGCCCTGGACGGCAGCTTCTTCGCCACCGGCCAGCGCTGCACCGCCTCCAGCCGCCTGATCGTTCAGGACGGCATCCACGACCGCTTCGTCGCCGCCCTGGCCGAGAAGGTCGCCGCACTGCGCGTCGGCAACGCCCTGGATTCCAATACCCAGATGGGTCCGGCCGTGACCAAGGCTCAGCGCGAGGTCTCCTACAAATACATCGACATCGCCCGCGAGGCCGGCGGCCGCATCGTCACGGGCGGTGAGCGCCTGAGCTTCGACGCCCCCGGCTGGTATGTCCAGCCGACCCTAATCGCCGACACCGCCGCCGACGCGCGCATCAACAACGAAGAGGTCTTCGGCCCCGTCGCCTCGACCATCCGCGTCGCCAGCTATGAAGAGGCGCTCGCCGTCGCCAACGGCGTCGAGTTCGGCCTGTCGGCGGGCATCGTCACCCAGTCGCTGAAACACGCCCGCGACTTCCAGAAGAACGCCAAGGCCGGCATGACCATGGTCAACCTCGCCACCGCCGGCGTCGACTATCATGTGCCCTTCGGCGGCTCCAAGAAGTCCTCCTACGGTTCGCGCGAACAGGGCTTTGCGGCTGTGGAATTCTACACCCAGATCAAGACCTCCTATTCGGCGGGCTGATCGATGAGCGAGCCGGAACTGATCTGGGATATTCAGGCGGAGCTGGGCGAAGGCCCCGTCTGGGACGCGGCGCGCGCTGCGCTGTGGTTCGTCGACATCAAGGGGCGAAAGCTGCATCGCTACACCCCCGCGACCGGCGAGAAACGCTCGTGGGACACGCCCGATCAGACCGGCTTCGCGTTGCCCGCCGAGGACGGTTCGCTGGTCTGCGGCGTGAGGGGCGGTCTTTATCGTTTCGACCCGGAGGAGGGCGACTTCTCCCGCTTCCAGCCGGTCGAGGAGGACCGACCCCAGAACAGGCTGAACGACGGCTTCGTCGCGCCGGACGGCTCCCTGTGGTTCGGTTCGATGGACGACAGCGAACAGGTCGAGACCGGCGCACTCTATCGCTGGTTCCGGGGCGAGCTGAAGCGGCACGACGATGGCTACGTCGTCACCAACGGCCCCTGCCTCAGCCCCGACGGCCGCACCCTCTATCACCACGACACGCTGAAGAAGACGATCCTGGCTTTCGACCACCAAGACGGCGTGATCTCGAACCTGCGCGTCTTCGCCGTGACGGAGGACGGCTATGCCGACGGTCCCAGCATGGACGCTGCAGGTGTGCTGCACGTCGGCCTATTCAACGGCTGGGGCGTCGCGCGTTTCGCCCCGAACGGGACGCGGATCGGCAACATCGACATGCCGGTCCAGACCGTGACCAAGGCGGCCTTCGGCGGCCCTGATCTGCGCGACCTATATATTACCACGGCCTGGCTGGGGAACGCCGACAAGCGCGCGGAGCAGCCGACGCTGGGCGGGCTTTATCGCGTCCGCGCCGAGACGCCGGGCCTGCCGCAAAACCGGATCAAACTATGATCCTGCTAGAAGCCGGCGACTGGCGCGCGATTCTGGCGCCGGACATGGGCGGTGCGATGCTAAGCCTGGATTGGCAGGAGCGAGCTGTTTTTCGTCCGACGCCTGACGGTACGACCGATATCTTGCAAACCGCCTGTTTCCCACTGGTGCCATACGCCAATCGAATTGCGAACGGACGTTTTGTGTTTGAAGGGCGCTCGGTTGGGTTGCCGGTCCTGGAAAAATTTGCGCCTCATGCCATTCACGGCGAGGGCTGGATGCAGCCTTGGACCATTCAAGGCCGATCCTCCGATGTCGTCGCAATGACGCTGGACTGGCAAGGCGAACCGGCTAGCTGGCCGTGGCCTTGGCGAGCGAAGCAGATCGTGTCCTTGTCGGATGCCGGACTAGAAATCGAGCTTTCCGTGACGAATTCGGGCGGCGAGATCATGCCCGCTGGATTAGGACTACATCCCTACTTCCATCGTTGTTCAGACTCTCGTCTGGCGCTGACGGCGTCCGGTGTATTGGCCACGAATGCGCTTGAGCTTCCTGATCGTTTTGTTCCCCCAGCCGACCTGGTCGATTGGTCCTCGGGTCTCGCCCTGGCGCAAGCGCCGTTCGTCGATCATGCCTATGGCGGTTGGAACGGCGTCGCCCGGATGACGGGCGGGTTGGGCGATGTCGTGATGAGGGCATCGCCGTCTACCGCCTGGGCCCAGGTCTATGCTCCCGCAGATGCCGATTTCTTCTGCGTTGAACCCGTCACTCACTGTCCCGACGCTTTCAACGGGCCCGCATCTTGGGGAAGCAGCGCCAACGGCCTGGTCGCACTGCAGCCCGGCGAAACTCTGGCGCTTCACATGACGATTTCAGCCTCCGCACACGCGTAGTAGGTGCCCAGATCGCGATGTGCGGTCGCAGACGCCTAAGATCCAAGGCTACCGGACAAAGAAGGTTGGCTAGGCCGCGAGAGTCGTTGTCGATGTCGACAACCATTCCAACGCGTCGCCGTAGGGATGGCAGTGGGCCAGGACGCGGGTGTCGCCGGTGGGCCAGGCTGTCAGGCGCAGTTCGACGTGGCTGCGGTCGCGGGTCCATTCGAAGCTGATCCAGAGCAGCGGGTGGTCGGCGTCGGCGCGGCGGCCGGCGGTCGAGAGCAGCGCTGCGATCTGGCGCCGGTCGTCGTCGCTCAGATATTGCAGCACCATGGTGTGCATGACGACGCGGCATCGACCGGCCGCCTGCGGCTCGGCCAGCCGGTCGGCCAACCAGGTCACGGCGTCGCCCTGATCGATGCGCGGCGGATGATCGGCGGCGATGCGCAGGGCGTTCTCGAGGCGTTGGGTGCGCGCCGGCTGGTCGGCCCAGGCGAAGGCCAGCAGTCGTTCGCGATGCGCCGGGTCTGCGGCGTTCAGCGGGTGCAGATCGACGCCGCGCGCCGCCGCGATGGAAACCGGGCCGGCCTTCGGCGACGCGCCCTGCCACAGGGGTTCGATCTGCACGTCCGAGAAGGGATCGCCGGCTGACCTCGACCCCAGAGCATAGGCGTAGCGATCCAGATTCAGGTTCAGGCCGCAGCTGGACCCGAGCTCAAGCAGTTCGAAGGGCATGGCGCGATCCAGAGGGGCGGCCAGCAGCGCGCTCATCAGCGCGGCGGCGCGCGCCACCTCGTTCGTTTGCGGCGGATGGAGGATCCAGTCGGCGATGTATCGATCGTTCCGGGCCAAGGCGTCGGCCACGGCCGCGTCGAAGTCGGTGTGTTCGCGACGATAAAGGCTGGTCAGGGCGTAGGACCGGCCCGCGCGCGCCAAGGCGTGCAAGGCGCCGTTCAAGCGCAGGGCCAGGGCTGCCGCAGCCTGATCTCCCGGCCAGTCATACAGCCGTGCGGCGGTGAGCGGCGCATTCGAAAGCTGCCGGCTTGCGGCTTCGAGAACGCCGGCGACGAAGGGTGACCCCATGGCGCGGCAGCGGTCGGCCTGGGCCGCGAGTTCCTGGGTGAAACGGTCGGCGACGGGGCAGATCATCCAGTCACCAATCGCATCGTCGCGCATTCCGAATAAAACGAACTGTTACTTGTGTGTCCCCGGCCTGAAGAAGTATTCGCCCGGGGGTTGCGACCCGGCGTTTCTTGAAGCACGGACGGGAAGGGTGACTTACCTATGATCACCTCGCTTAACAGCGCATGAATCTCGCGAAATTCGGGTCCGGTCGATGTAAGCGCCGGGCGTCGGCAGCTTAACTATCTTTTTAGTCGTTCCGTCATAGGGGTGGATAGTCACCTGAAAAAAAGGGTGTTTTGCGTAGCTCGAACCGAGACGGGCTGTGCGCAGTGGCGTCAGCTGAGTAATCGGTTGCCCCTAGGTAAGTATAAGTGCGTAACGGGGGCGAGTTCATGATGTCGAAGATGCGAATTCCGAGAAAGCTGCGGCTTTCCTTCATCCTGATCTGCGTCTCGGCGGCGATCATGATGGCGGTCTTTTTCGCCACGATCATGATGATCCGCTCGTCCATCGAGAGCAACAATCTCAGCCGCACGGTCGAGGCGGAGGCGATGTCGCTGGAAACCGCGATCCTGCGCCAGAATAGCCAGTTTCGAGGCTTTCTGGTCACCGGCGACGAGACCTATCTGAAATCCTATTACGAAGGACGCGACGAGTTCGACAAGGTCGTCGTCGAGCTGAAGGGTCAGTTGGGCGACGCCGAAAAACAGGCGCTGCTCGAAAAATCGCGCCTCGCCACCCTGGCGTGGAGAGCCGACTGGGGTGATCGCATGATCGCTGAGGTTCGCGCCGGCAAGCGCGAGCAGGCGCAGCAAGAGGTGCGCGACGCCGGCAAGAAGGTGCTGGTCAGCGACGCCGTCCTGCCTCTGCGCGATCTGCGCGAGGCCGAAGCCGCCGTCACCGAGAAAAATCTGGAACGTCAGCAGGCTGCGATCGTCACCGCGATCATCGCCCTGATCGTCGGCGGCATCGCCCTGATCACGATCGCCATGGTCCTGTCGGCCATGCTCAGCCGCATGATCGCGCGCCCGATCACGGTCTTGACCGAAGCCATGGGGCAGCTGGCCAAGGGCGACAACGACATCGTCGTCGATGCCAGCCATGCCGATGAACTGGGCGACATGGCGCGCGCGGTTCTGGTGTTCCGCGACACGGCGTTGGCCAAGGCCGAGGCCGAACGGGCCAAGGCGGCCGCCGATCTAGCCAAGGACGCCGCCGAGCGCGAGAAGATCGTCGCCGACGCCGCGCAACGTCACGTCGTCGAGGAGCTCGACACAGCTCTGGAAGCCCTGGCCGCCGGCGATCTGACCCACACCATCCGCACGCCGTTCGCCCCAGAGTATGAGCGCCTGCGCACGGCCTTCAACGTAGCGGTCCAGGGTCTGGAAGAAAGCCTGGCCAGCGTGGCGGGGTCGGCCCAGAGCGTGCGGCTGGGCGCCACGCAGATCTGCTCGGCGTCCGAAACCCTGTCGTTGCGAACCGAACAGCAGGCGTCCAGCCTGCAGCAAACCACCACAGCGACCAACCACGTCACCGACATGGTCGGCGACACGGCGCGCAGCGCGGCCAACGCCCGCAACGCCATCACCCTGGCCAATGGCGACGCCGCAGACGGTCGCGTGATCGTTGAAGAAGCGATCGTCGCGATGGACGCCATCAAGGCCGGATCGCAGGAGATTGGCGAGATCATCAACATGATCGACGCCATCGCCTTGCAGACCAATCTCCTGGCCTTGAACGCCGGCGTCGAGGCCGCGCGAGCGGGCGATGCCGGACGTGGGTTCGCCGTTGTCGCCGGCGAGGTGCGCGAACTGGCCAAGCGCACCGTCGACGCCGCCAAGGACATCAAGCAATTGATCAGCCGGTCGTCGGACGAGGTGCGGCTGGGCGTCGATCGCGTGGGCGAAACGAGCGAGATGCTGGCGCGGGTCGTGTCCAAGATCGGCGACGCCAACACCCTGATCGTGGACATCGCGCAAGGGGCGCAGGTCCAGTCCGAGAACCTGAAGCAGGTCAACAGCGCCGTCGGCAGCATGGACCGCATGACCCAGCAGAACGCCGCCATGGCGGAAGAGGCGACGGCGGCGGCGCGCATCCTGGCGACCGAAGCCGATGAACTGGCGACCCTGGTTTCCAGATTCCGGTTGAATGCGACGACCTCGGCCGCGCCAGCGCCTCGCCGAGATACCGCGTCCGCCCCGAGGCCGGCGCCCAAGGTCATCCGCACGGTCGGTGCGCTCGCCCTGTCGAGCGAAGCGGCCGAGGACGACTGGAGCGAGTTCTAAGATATCGATCCAGTTGAGTGTTGAAGAATCCGGCGCAACAATTCGGACTTTGTAAGCGCCGTTATGTCAGTATTAATCCGTAGTCTGGCATTATAAATCATCAAACACATCTGTGTTTTATTGATAACAGCCATGCAAGAAACTGCATGGAAGAATTTCCGAACGAAAATCAGTTGTCCAGTCTCTGTACTGCCGGACAACGCCTTGGAGGCTTCCTTGAAATCCCTGTACCTCACGGCCGCGTTTGCGCCGCTTATCCTCGCCATGCCCGCTCATGCGCAGACGCAGCCTGCGCCGCAGCGCCAGACGGCCTGGGAGGCCAGCCGGACGCGGGCCAATGACGACGTGATCGTGACGGGCGTGGCCAAGGCGCGCGACAGGCTGGACAGCGCGACTTCCACCAGCTCGATCAACGATGTCGAGATCGCCAAGATCGGCGCCTATTCCATCAACGACCTGTTCCGCACCATCCCCGGCATTCGCGCCGAGGCCAGCACGGGCGAGACCAACGGCAACTATACGATCCGCGGCCTGCCGATGGTCAGCACCGGCGCGAAGTATCTGCAGTTCCAGGAAGACGGTCTGCCGGTTCTGGAGTTCGGCGACATCCTGGCGCTGACGTCCGACTATTTCATGCGCTACGACTTCAACGTCGGCCAGATCGAGTCCATCCGCGGCGGGTCGTCCTCGACCTTCGCATCGAACGCGCCGGGCGGCGTGATCAACCTGATCTCTCAGACGGGTGAGGTCGAAGGCGGCTCGGTCCAGGTATCTTCGGGCCTGGATTACGACACCTATCGCGGCGACTTCAGCTATGGCGGTCACCTGAGCGACACGGTGCGCTTCCACGTCGGCGGTTTCTATCGCGAGGGTGAAGGCCCGCGCGACGCCGGCTTCACGGGCAACAAGGGCGGCCAGATCAAGGCCAACATCACCAAGACCTTCGACGGCGGCTTCGTGCGTCTGTACGGCAAGATCCTGGACGACACCGTCATCGCCTATGGGCCGACGCCGCTGCTGGTTTCGGGCACGAACGACGATCCCAACTACAGCGACGTTCCGAACTTCTCGATGACGCGCGACACTCTGACGTCGCGCAACACCACGGTCTTCCCGCTGCTGGACGGCGACAACAACCTGAAGCGCGTCAATCTGCAGGACGGCAATCAGGTCCAGGTGCGCGCGCTGGGCTTCCAGACCCGCTTCAACCTGCACGGCTGGACGATTTCCGAGCACATGCGCTACGCGCAACAATCGGGCGATCAGTCGTTCAATTACCCGCTGGCCGTGGTGCCGGCGGCCCAGGCGCCGCTGGCGTTCGGCCGTCGTCCCGGAACCCTGGCCTATGCCACGGGACCGCGCGCCGGTCAGTCGATCACCAGCCCGACGACCCTGAACGGCAACGGCCTGCTGGCCTATTCGACCCTGGTCCATACCGACATCGATAGCCTGGACAACTTCACCAACGACCTGCGCGCCAACCGCGTCTGGAAAATCGGCGGCGGCGACCTGACGACCACCGTGGGCGTCTATTCGGCCCAGCAGGATCTGAAGTTCGATCGCCAGTACATCCCGTTCCTTCAGGACGTCGTGGGCGGCGGAAACTCGGCCTTGGTCGATATCTTCAATACGAACGGCACGCCCCGCACGCAGGACGGCGTCGTCAACTTCTTCGGTCCCTCGGGCGCCGGGTCCAACTCGCGCACCGATGTGACCTACAAGGTGCTGGCGCCCTACGCCTCGCTGAACTACCGGCTGGGCAAGCTGGCGCTTGGCGGGTCGATCCGCTTCGACAGCGGCGACGTCAGCGGCCGCACGGTCGCCAACGGCCTGACCGACGTCCGTACCATCGACGTGGACAACGACGGCGTCATCTCGGAAGCCGAGCGCACCTTCGCCTTCGCGCCTGCCGCCAGCGCGACGCCGGTCGACTACGACTACGACTATGTCTCGTATTCGCTCAGCGCCAACTACCGCGTCTCGGACAGCTTCTCGACCTTCGCTCGTTACAGCGAGGGCGCACGCGCCGCGGCGGACAAGATCCTGCGTTCGCCGGCCATCAGCAATGTCGACGGCGACTTGCTGCAGGCCGACGCGGCCTATGATCCGGTGAACCAGGCCGAGATCGGCATGAAGTATCGCGCCAACGGCCTGTTCGCCAACGTCACGGGCTTCTGGGCCGAGGTCAGCGAGACCAACCAGCAGATCCGCGCGGATGCCGGCGGCGTCACCCGCCTGGTGCTGGTCCAGCGCAGCTACGAGGCCAAGGGCGCCGAGTTCGAGGCCGGCGTGCGTCATGGTCCGTTCAGCCTGACCGGCAGCGCCACCGTCACCAGCGCCGAGATTACCAAGGCCGAGGATGCGGCCCTGGTCGGCAACTCGCCGCGCCGTCAGGCCGACCTGATCTTCCAGGTCATGCCGCAGTACGAGACGGACCTGTTCACGGTGGGCGCCAGCGTCGTCGGCACGACCGAGAGCTATACGCAGGACGCCAACCAGTTGAAGATGCCGGGCTACGCCACGGTCAACGCCTTCGTCCAGGTGCGCCCCATCGACCGCGTCGTGCTGTCGGTGACCGCCAACAACCTGTTCGACGAAACCGCCCTGACGGAGGTGTCGGCCGACAGCCTGCCCGCCAGCGGCGTGGTCCTGGCCCAGGCCCTGCCTGGACGCACCGTCACCGCGGCCGTCCGCTTCTACTTCTGATGCAAGGCAGGCTTCCGGACGCGAGCCCGGAAGCCTGTTCTGTCAGGGCCTATATCCAGTGACAGCGGGCGGCGTTGTTGAGGAGGCGGGCGGATTCGAAGATCAGGTGATCGGCGGACAGCGGCTTGGGGATGACGACGTCGGCGCCGGCGCGCGAGGCCAGATCGCGATGGTTGGACGAGGCGTTGGCCGTCAGCATGGCGATCGGAAGCCTGTTGACCTCCCGTTGCTGTTCGCCTCTGCGGATGCTGCGGATGGCCTCGACGCCGTCCATGACCGGCATCTGCATGTCCATCATGATCAGGTCGTAGGCGTGCGCTGACCACAGATCGACGGCTTCCTGGCCGTTTTCGGCGACCTCGATCTGACAGCCGAAGCCGCTGAGGAGCGCCTGGACGACCTGCTGGTTGACGAGATTGTCCTCCGCCAAGAGAATCCGCGCGCCATAGAGTCGATCCAGCGCCTCCACATGGCTCTCGCTTTCGCGGATGATTTCGCCGCTGGGATCCATCGGCAGGTCGAGAACGAAGAGCGTTCCCCGACCGGGCTTTGAACGCACCCTGAGGCCGCCGCTCATCAGCTCCGCCAGACGACGACTGATGGAGAGGCCAAGGCCCGTGCCGCCGAACCGCCGCGAGATGGAATCGTCGGCCTGGCTGAACGGCGAGAACAGCAGTTTGGCCGTCGATCGATCAAAGCCCATGCCGGTATCTGCGACGCGGATGCGAAGACGCCCGGACGGCGTCGAGTAGCGCGCATCGACCAGCACCTGGCCGACTGCAGTGAATTTGATGGCATTGGAGACCAGGTTCAGCACGACCTGACGCAGGCGGGCCCCGTCGCCCATGAGATGGGGCGGAAGGCCGTCGAACCGGGAGATCAGCTCAAGTCCCTTTTCGCTGGCCAGCGGCCGCATCAGATCGACCGCGCCGGAAATGGTGTCGGACGGCGCAAAGGGTTCGTTGACCAGGTTCATCTCGCCAGCCTGGATTTTGGAGAGGTCCAGCACATCGTCCAGGATGCGCCTCAACGTCTCGCCCGACTTGATGATCAGATCGACCTTCTGGCGCGCATCGTCGGGCAGGTCGGCGCCTGACAGGGACTGCGCCAGGCCCAAGACGCCGTTCAACGGCGTGCGAACCTCGTGACTCATCGTCGCGAGGAAGGTGTCGCGCAGCGCGGCGGCGCGTTCGGCGACGAGCCGCGCTTCGGAAAGGGCCTCCAGAGCCAGCACATGTTCGGTCACCTCGAAACGGATGGCCGTGTAGGACGCCGGACCTTCGGGACCGCTGAGCGCCGGCACGATGGTCGTGTCGACCCAATAGAGGCTGCCGTCCTTGCGACGGTTCCGCAACGTGCCGGTCCATACCTTGCCGCTGCGGATCGTGCGATACAGATCCTGGAAGAAGGCCTTGGAATGCAGGCCGGAGTTCACGATCCGATGGGTCGAGCCGATCAACTCTTCTCGGCTGTAACCGCTGACTGCGACGAACTTCTCGTTGCAGTCGGTGATGACCCCATGTCGATCGGTCGTCACCAAGATAGCGGCGACTTCGAGCGCCCTTCGAAGTTCAGCATCGAGCGCGCCTCCCGTGCTCATCCCCAGCGATCGGGTCGCCGTGATAGGGTGGGCGGGATGTCTTCTGACCGACGCCATCGGCTCTTTCCGGTTGTTGCCTCACCCACTCTGTTCCCAAAGGCTTGCGCGGCAATCTAGGATTGCGCCGGTATGAAATCATTTCCTCATGGATGCGCTGTTAGGAGTTCGATAGCCCTAAGGGTTGACCTTCGTCTATCTTGCAGGTTGCGGCCAATCCTGTCACACCGGACCTATGGGTGTTCGGGGGACGATGGATGAGTTCACCGTGCGGGAGTTCGATGATCCCGCGATGGCGCTCTATGCGCTCGACACCGCCTTGCTCGAACTCGATCGCCAGCTTGATCGCGTCCTGCGCGCCGATGGTCAAAGCAATGCCGCCGTCCGCGCCTTGAGCCTGATTGCCGGCGAGGGCCGTCGCGGTGTCAAACAATGCGCTCTCGGATCGACGCTTCAGGCGCCGCCGGCCTCGCTGTCGCGTCTGGTTGATCATCTGGTTCGCGCCGATCTGGTCAAGCGTTCGCCCCATCCGAACGACCGGCGTGTCACCATGCTGGAAATCACCGAGGCAGGCCGCGCTGTTCTCGAAGATCGGCGGTCCCAATACGGTCGTCTGGCCGGCCTTTTGACCAGCGAGGGTCTGAAGACCGCCGCCCAGCTGATCCCGCTGCTGCAGACCATGGCGAAGGACGTCGGTCATACCGCGACCTGACGTCAGACCGGCGCAAACAATGCTTCCGCTGTGAAACAGTCTACGGGCTGAAGAGACTTCAACCGGCCTTTAGATCGAACCTCGTCCAACTGACCGCCATGCAAGGGGGCCGTCATGTCGGACGCAATGAATCTGGACCAAAGACTTCGCTTCTTGAAGATGGACAAGGCCGCAAGGTCCCGCCTCGCCGACGCCAGGCCCGTCATCGAGGCGGCGCTTCAACCCAGCCTTGAAGCCTTTTACGACCAGGTTCGCGCGACGCCGGACGTGGCCCGCTTCTTCGGCGTGGAGAGCCAGATCGCGGGGGCCAAGGACGCCCAGGCGCGACATTGGGGCTTGATCGCCTCGGGCGCCTTTGATCCGGCCTATGTCGAGGGCGTGCGCCGCATCGGCCAGACCCACGCCCGGATCGGCCTGGAGCCGCGCTGGTATATCGGCGGCTACGCCCTGGTCCTGGAAGGGCTGATCGAGGCGATCGTCACATCCCACGCCAAGACGCGGTCGCTGTTTTCGAAGCGCGACGACGGCAAGGCCTTGTCTGCGACGCTGGCCAGCGTCGTGAAGGCCGCAATGCTCGACATGGATTTCGTCATTTCGCTGTATCTGGAAGCCGCCGAGACCAAGCGCCTGGAGGCGGACCAGAAGCGCGCAGAGGCCGAGGCCGAGCAGACGCGGGTGGTGGAGGATACGGCGGCGGCTCTGGCGGCTTTGGCGCAGGGCGACCTGCGCACCCGCATCGCGTCCGATTTCACCGGCGTCTATGCGCGCCTGAAGACCGACTTCAACACCGCCATGCAGCGCCTTGACGACGCCATGGCCGAGATCGCCGGCAATACGGGCGCCATGCAGCTGGGCGCCGCCGAAATCAGCGAAGCGGCCGACGACCTGTCGCGGCGCACCGAGCATCAGGCGGCCACGCTGGAGGAAACGGCGGCCGCGCTGGACGAGATCACCGCTACGGTGAAGCGGGCGGCCGAAGGCGCCAGTCGCGCCGCCGCGGTCGTGGAAACCTCGCGTCAATCCGCCGAGCAGTCGCGCGAGGTGGTCGTCCGCGCCGTCGAGGCCATGACCGCGATCGAACAGTCGTCGTCGCAGATCAACCAGATCATCGGCGTCATCGACGAGATCGCTTTCCAGACCAATTTGCTGGCCTTGAACGCCGGCGTCGAGGCCGCCCGCGCGGGTGACGCGGGACGCGGGTTCGCCGTGGTGGCCTCCGAGGTTCGGGCCCTGGCGCAGCGGTCCGCCGAGGCGGCCAAGGAGATCAAGTCGCTGATCACCACCTCGTCCGTCCAGGTGAAGTCCGGCGTGACCCTGGTCGCAGAAACGGGCGACGCCCTGTCGTCCATCGTCAAGCGCGTCGCCGAAATCGACGAGCTGATGAACGAGATTACGGCCTCGACGCGCGAGCAATCGACGGCGCTGGAAGAGGTCAACACCGCCGTCAACCAGATGGATCAGGTGACCCAGCAGAACGCCGCCATGGTCGAACAGTCGACGGCGGCCAGCCACAGCCTGACCTCTGAGAGCCGTCAGCTGTCGGATCTGGTCCAGCGCTTCAGCCTGACGCGCGAAACCGCGCTGAGCAGCCGAGCCCTCGCCGCCCCACCGCCGCGCAAGCCGAGCGCGAGCCGATCCACACGTCCGGCCGCCCTGCGATCTTCCGGCTCGGCCGCGCTGGCTGTTGTGGAGGAGGCGGACACGGCCGGCTGGGAGGAGTTCTGAAAATGAGAGAAGGAAGCGCGAGCTACCGGATGACCTTGGCCTGCGGGCGGCTTTTGATGCTGGACGAGATCAATGCGCTGACATCGCGCTGGAACGAAGCCCTGGCCGCCAGCCAGACCGACGAACAGACCTTCCAGACCATATCCAACGCCTGGCGCGACATGGGCGCCTTCATCAGCCGCGCCGTCTTTCAAAACGCTGCCGACGTTCGCCGACTATCGCTCGAACACCGCTGCCAAAGCGCCGGAAACGACAATGGCTAGCGGACGGGGTCCCTATTCGGCTGCGACCACGACGACCGGTCGGCGTGACATCAGCACGATCATCAGCAGACCAAGGGCGGACGCGCCGGCGCCGGCCAGAGCGACAGCTGGATAGCCGAGGCCGCCGGCGATGACGGCGCCGCCCAGAGCGGCCCCGATGGCGTTGCCGAGATTGAAAGCGCCGATGTTGACGGCCGAAGCCAGGTTTGGGGCCTCACGCGCTGCATCCATCACGCGAACCTGAAGCGGCGGCACGAGCGCGAAGCTGGCGATGCCCCAAAGGAAGATGAGAACGGCGCTTACGCTGGCGAAAGGCATGGCCACGGCGAAGGTCAGCAGGACGAGCGACAGGCCGGCGAGGGTGACGATCAGCGTGCGATCGACAGAACGGTCAGCAAACTTGCCGCCGATCCAGTTGCCGACTTCAGCGTCGCCGACGCCATTGCGAAGGGTGAGCTCGTGCCGCTGCTTGAGGATTTCAATCCTGGCGATCGTGAGCCCATCCATGCTGTATTCGTCGGCGGCGCCAGCGTTCCCGCTCGCGTCCGGGTGTTCGTCGACTTCTTGGTCGATCAACTGCGGCCACGGTCGGTTGCAAGGGACGCTACCGAAGTCGCCCCTAGTGCTGAAACGGGGTGATCGCGGCAATTCGTCGTAGAAATGATCCGCGCGGAACCGTCACAGCTGGCTTGGCTTTTCCCTTTCACGGGGATCAGGAGATCCGGCAAGGGGCGAGGGTGCAGGTTTGAGTTGGATGCCGTATTGCGGTCCTGCGCCAGCTTTTGGCGAGTGGCGCTGGAATCTTGATCCGATCTTGCTGGCCGTCCTCATTGCAGCCGCGGGCCTGGTACTTTGGCGGCTGGAAGGGCGGCGGCGCGGCTATGGTCTGGCGGCTGTCGCTGTTTTAGCCGTTGGATTTGTCTCCCCGCTGTGCGCCCTTAGCTCGGCGCTGTTCTCGGTGAGGACGGTGCATCATGTGCTGTTGGTCGGCGTCGCCGCGCCCTTGCTGGCGGCGGCCTTGCCGATAAGACGATATGGGTCGCTGATCCTGGCGACGGCGGTGCAGGCGGTGGTGTTCTGGGCTTGGCATGCGCCTGACGCCTATGGCGCCGCCCTGTCGGACGATGCGGTCTATTGGGTGATGCAGATCAGTCTGCTGGCGAGCGCCGTCTGGTTCTGGTGCGCGTCGCGGTCGGCGTCTGCGCCGGCGGCGGTCATCGCCCTATTGGCGGCCATGCTGGCGATGGGGCTGCTCGGGGCGGTGCTGACCTTTGCGGGGCAGGCGGTTTATGCCCCCCATGCCTATTCGACCCTGGCCTGGGGCCTGACGCCGCTGGAGGATCAGCAGGCGGCCGGGCTGATCATGTGGGCGCCGGCGGCCGCGCTGTATCTGATCGCCGCCCTGTGGCGGCTGGGGCGAATGATCGGCCCTGACGCCGAGGCGCATCCGGCATGATCGAAAGACTGTTCAGGCAGCTGCTGGAATGGGCGGCGGGTCACCATGACGAGGGTCGATACTCGCCCGTCGGCATCGGCTTTCATTGGGTGATGGCGGGGCTGGTGATCTTCCAGCTCGGCTGGGGCTGGTGGATGGGGCGCCAGCCGGTGGGCGGCGCCATGATGGCCGCCTACGACCTGCATTTCGCGATCGGCGTATTGATGCTGATCCTGGTGATCGGCCGGCTGTCATGGCGTTTGCTGGCGCCCGACCTGATCAATGATGCGGACAAGCCGGGTTGGGAGAGCATGGCCGCCCATGTGACCCACTATGTCTTCTACATCTGCCTGTTCGGCCTGCCGCTGTCAGGCTGGGCCATGATTTCGGCGACGGATCGGACACGCCAGCTGGAGACTTTAGGGTTCATCAAATGGCCGCTGCTGCCGCTGCAGGATCTATCCAACACCCAGCTATGGGCGATCGAGGCGGCAGCGGAATGGATGCACTGGGGACTGGTCATCACCCTGTTGCTGATGATCCCGATCCACGCCGGCGCGGCGCTCAAGCACCATCTGATCGATAGGGACGACGTGTTTCACGCGATGCTGCCGGTCGTGCCGCAGCTTCGACCGAAGCGGACCCGGTGGCAGCGGCGCTGGCGCGCGCTGGAGAAGCGGGTTGCGTCGACAGCCAGGACGCTATGGCGCGGGCTTCTGGGTCCGAAAGCGATTTGACGGCGGCGGCCATGACGCCGCGCGGGTCGTTGCGGCGTTTGCCCGCTTTCCAGCGGTTGATCTGTTCCAGCGTGTAGGCGGCGGGCTGACCGGCGATCTGCGGGTTGCCGCCCTGGCCCGAGCCTTGACCCTGGTCGCCGTGACATGAGGCGCAGGCGACGATGCCGCGCGAGGGGTCGCCGTTCAGAAAGAGGGCGGGCGCAGGCGCCGTCGGCGCGGGCGGTTGCGTCGGCGGCGCGGGCAGGGCGGCGTAGTAGGCGGCGACCTCGCGTCGGCCCTGCTGGTCCAAGGCCTTGGCGATGCGGGTCATGGCGTCGTCGGGACGAAGGCCCGATGCATAGTCTTCCAACTGCTTTTGCAGATAGCCAGCGTCCAGGCCCGCAAGCCGCGGGGCGGCGATACCGTCACCGCCGCCGTCCAGGCCGTGACAGGTAAAGCAGGCGTTGGCCGCCCCGCCGGCGCCGCCGCTCATGGCGATGACCTGACCATTCGCCGTGAAGGTGCGATCCGTCTGGCCCGGCGTGGCGTCGCAGGCGGCCAGGCCGGTCAGCAGAACAAGGACGGAAAGGGAGGCGCGCACGGCGGTGCAACACCTGCTTATGGCGAAGGTTCCTTGTGGCGATGCGCCGAGGCTCCATGTCGCAGTCGGGAACCTCCGTCCGACAAGAGGATTGCTCTGGCGAAGCTTCGGGGGGCGGATGGGTTTTCGGACGAAGGGCGAAGCGATGGGACGACGGGCGGCGGCCTGCGCGCTGGCGCTCGCCCTGTGCGCCTGCGTGGACAAGTCCGACCTGCCCCGGCCGGTGGTTCAGGCCGATGCGGCCGCCGGACTGGCGGTGATTAAGGAGGTCGGTTGCGCGGCCTGTCACCGGATTCCCGGCGTCGCCTGGCCCGAGGGCCGGTCCGGCTCGAACCTTGCGGGGTTCGGCGCGCGCCCCCTGATCGCCGGACGCTTGCCGAACCAGCCCGATGTCCTGATCCGCTGGCTGATCGACGCGCCGTCGATGGACCCCGGAACCGCCATGCCGCCCATGCCCCTGACGCAAGACCAAGCCCGCGACGTCGCGGCCTATCTGTACACGCTCGATGAAGACTGACGCCCCTCCCGGAATCGCCGGCTGGCCGCCGCCCGTGCTGGATCCGGCCGGGCCGTTCGCCGGACCGATCCAGACCGTCGCCTGGGTGCTGTTCATCATGGTGGCGGTGGTGATGGTCGTGGTGGCGGTGGCGCTGGGCATCGCCCTGTTCGGGCCGCGCAAGTGGAAGCGGCGGGTCGGCGGCGAGCGACTGATCTGGATTGCGGGACTGGTCTTCCCGGTGGTCGTTCTGACCGGGCTGCTGGTCTATGGGCTGACCACGACCGCGCGGGTGGCCGATGCGCCCAAGCCCGGCGAACTGCGGGTGCGCGTCACCGGCGAAATGTGGTGGTGGCGCGTGGCCTATCTGGACGATCAGGGGCGAGAAATCGTCCAGGACGCCAACGAGGTCCACATCCCGGCCGGCCAGCCCGTCGTGTTCGAGCTGGAAAGCGCGGACGTGATCCACAGCTTCTGGGTGCCGCGCCTGGGCGGAAAGACCGACATGATCCCCGGCCGCCGCAACTTCATGCGCCTGCAAGCCGATGCGCCTGGGACCTACGGCGGCCAATGCGCCGAATATTGCGGCGGTCCTCACGCCCTGATGGGGCTGGTGGTCGTGGCCCATGCGCCGGACGACTATGCCGCCTGGTTGGCGCGTCAGTCGCGGCCGGCCGCCGTCGTGCCCTCGGCCCAGGGGCCGCTCGCCTTGATCGACCAGGGGCGTAACGTCTTCGCCGCCTCGGGCTGCGCCGCCTGTCACACCATTCGCGGCACCGAGGCGAACGGTCTGGCGGGACCGGACCTGACCCATGTCGGCTCGCGCCAGACGCTGGGCGCCGGCATCCTGCCGAACAATCAGGGGACGATGGCCGGCTGGATTTCGGACAGCCAGAGCCTGAAGCCCGGAAATCGGATGCCGTCCTATGCGGTCCTGTCGGGCCAGGACGTGCGCGCCGTCGCCGCCTATCTGGAAAGTCTGAAATGAGTTCGGAAACCGGGTTCGATCCCGAACTCTATAAGCGCTTCCCCACCACCGAAGCCCGGCCCGAGGGCGAGCTGGAGCAACTCGACGAGGTCTGGTGTGGGCCGCGGCGGCCGTGGGAGTGGATCACGGCGATCAACAACAACTACATCGGCGTCTATTACGTCGGCGCGGCCATGCTGTTCTTCGTGCTGGCAGGCGTGCTGGCGCTGTTGATGCGGACCCAGTTGGCCCTGCCGATGACGGGCTTCCTGGCGCAGGAAACCTACAACCAGATCTTCACCATGCACGGCACGGTGATGATGTTCCTGTTCGCCGTGCCCGCGGTCGAGGCGCTGGGCGTGCTGTTGCTGCCGCAGATGCTGGGGGCGCGCGATCTGCCGTTCCCGAGGCTGAGCGCCTACGCCTTCTGGGCCTATCTGGTCGGGGGGCTGTGCTTCTTCGCCTCGTTGTTCTTCGGCCTGGCGCCGAACGGCGGCTGGTTCATGTACCCGCCGCTGACGTCGATGACTTATTCGCCGGGGATCAACGCAGACTTCTGGCTCCTGGGCATCGGCTTCATCGAGATATCGGCCATCGCCGGCGCCATCGAGATCATCGTTGGGGTGCTGAAGACGCGCGCGCCGGGCATGACGCTGGACAAGCTGCCGATCTTCGCCTGGGCCATGCTGATCTTCGCCTGCATGATCATCATCGCCTTCCCGTCGATCATTCTGTCGACCCTGCTGCTGGAGCTGGAACGCGCGCTGGGCTGGCCCTTCTTCGATGCGGCCAAGGGCGGCGACCCCATGCTGTGGCAACACCTGTTCTGGTTCTTTGGCCACCCCGAGGTCTACATCATCTTCCTGCCGGCGGCGGGGGCGATGTCGACCCTGATCCCGGCTGTCGCCCAGACCAAGCTGGTCGGTTATCGGCTGGTAGTCCTGGCCATGCTGGCGACCGGCTTCATCAGCTTCGGCGTCTGGGCGCACCACATGTTCACCACGGGCATGCCGCAGATCTCGATCAACTATTTCAGCGCCGCCTCCATGGCCGTCAGCGTTCCGGCGGCGGTGCAGGTCTTCGCCTGGATCGCCACCCTGGCGGCGGGCAAGATGCGGTTCAACACGCCCGGCCTGTTCGCCGTCGGGGGACTGGTGATCTTCGTCATGGGCGGACTGACCGGCGTGATGGTCGCCATGGTGCCGTTCGACTGGCAGGCCCACGACAGCTATTTCATCGTCGCCCACCTGCATTACGTCCTGATCGGCGGAATGGTCTTCCCGCTCTTCGCCGCCATCTACTACTGGACGCCGATGTCCAGCAGCCGGCCGCTCAGCGAGCGGTGGGGCAAGTGGATCTTCTGGCTGATGTTCGTTGGTCACAACGTCACCTTCATGCCCATGCATCTGACCGGGCTGATGGGGATGCCGCGGCGGGTCTATACCTATCTGCCGGATCGGGGCTGGGACCTGCCCAATATGATCTCGACCGTCGGCTCCTTCATGTTCGGCCTGGCGGTGGTGTTGTGGATGATCGACATGATCCGCAACTTCCGGCCCTTCGGCGAAAAGGACGCGGGCAATGTCTTTGGCGGGCCGGGGTTGGAGTGGTTGCCCGCAGGTCGCTACTCGCTACGCTCCGTCCCGGTGATCAAGAGCCTTTATCCGGTGTGGGACCAGCCGAACCTGGCGCGCGACGTCGAGGCCGGCCGTTATTTCCTGCCCGGCGCGCCGCGCGGTGAGCGCGAGACCATGATCACCAGTCCGATCAACGCCGAGCCCCAATATCTCCAGCGGATGCCCCGGCCGTCCAGCTGGTACGTCTGGGGGGCGATATTCACCGCCGGCTTCTTTTTGATCCTGACGATCCAGGCCTATGTCGCCTCCTTGGTCAGCGGCGTGCTGGCCGTCTACTGCATCCTCAAATGGTGCTGGGGACTGGATCGCCCCAGCGGTCCAGCGACGGTGGATGTCGGCGGCGGCGTTCGACTGCCGACCTATGTGTCCGGCCCCAGCAGCCACGGCTGGTGGGCGATGGTCATCACCCTGATCGTGTCGGGCATGGTCGCGATCATGGCCTGCTTCTCCTACGTCTTCCTGTGGAGCCGCCGACCGGACCTTTGGCAGGCGCCGCCCGAGATCGGCTCCCTGCCTTTGACCCTGAGTTTGCTGGCGGCCGCCGGACTCGGCGCCTGGGCTTCGCAAGGCGCGCTGAAGCTGGACCGGCCGCGCAGCGCCGGCATCGCCTCTGTCCTGATGCTGGTCGCCACCCTGGCGGCGGGCGGCGCCTTTGCGGCCGAGGCCTCGGCCTGGTGGAACTCGGGCCTGCGTCCCGACGTCTCCAGCCAGGGCGCGACCGTCTATGCGCTGTTGGCCTGGCAGGGGACATTCGTCGGCATTTCGTTGTTGATGGGACCGTTCGTCCTGCTGCGCTGGCTTTGCGGCCTGGTGTCGCCGCGCTATCCGGCGACGTTCGAAGTGGTCGCCCTGTTCGTGGCCTTCACGGCGGTTCAGGGCGCGGCGACGACCCTTCTGATCCGCCTGTTCCCGGGCGTCGGCGCATGAGGTTCTGGCTGCTGATGCTGGGCGGCCTCCTGATCTGGGCCGCCCATTTCCTGGGCCTGTATCTGCTGTCGAGCGCCAGCGACGTGGCGCGTGGCGACGCCGGCGCCTGGAACGCTGTCGGGCTGACTTTCAGCGCCCTCTGCCTGGCAAGCATTGGCGCCCTATGTTGGAAATGCCTGATTGCCCTGCGTGCAAAGCCGGAAGCGACACGATCCTTCGGCTTGCTGCTCGCGATAGCCGGGAGCTTGCTTGGTGCAATCGGCGTTGTGTTTCAAACTCTGGTGCTTGTCGTCGATGGCAGAATATGAAGCTGATTGTGCGGCCTGATCTCTTCCGACAATCAGGCCGCATAGTATTTTCTATAGGCCCGGTAATCATAGTCGGCTTGGCCATAACCTAGGCCGGCCTCCGCCCGAACATCGATCTGGCTGAGGGTGACGCCGGAAAGGCGAACACCGGATTGGCTGAGGATGCGGATCGCAGCGGCGACGGCGCGCGCGGGGGTTTTTCGCCAGCGGGCGAGCAGGATGACGGTGTCGGCCTTGACCGCCAGGATGCGGGCGTCGGCGAGGACCAGGACGGGTGCGGTGTCGATGACGATCAGGTCGAAGGCCTGCCGCAGTTCGTTGAGCAGGGCGTTCATCGGCGGGGCGCCGAACAGGTCGTCGGCCGACAGGCCTGATCCCGACAGGGGCAGAACCTGTGCGCCGGAGTCCGGGTCCAGCACCGAGACGTTTCGCCAGGCCGCCGCGCCGTGCAGGACCTCGGCCAGGCCGTGATCGGGGTTCAGGCCCAGCATCCGTGTCACGCCGCGCCGACGCGGGTCGCCGTCGATCAATAGAACGCGTCCGCCGGAGCGCGCGGCGACGCGGGCCAGACAGACGGCTGTAGTGGTCTTGCCTTCGCCAGGCAGGGCGGAGGTGACGGCGACGATGCGCGCGGACGGTTCGCCCACGACGCTGACGATGGGAGTGATCGACGTGCGCAGCGCCCGGAAAGCCTCGGCGAAGACCGACAGCGGGCGTTGGACGACGAGGTCGATCGGATGCAGCGTCTGATCCTCAGCCGTCGCCACGGAGGAGGCCAGCGGAACGGCGCCGACGGCGGCGACGCTCAGCCTGCGCTCGATGTCATCGGGGCCGCTGAGACCTGTCTGCGTGGCGTTGGCGATGATGACGGCGCCATTTCCCGCCGCCGCGCCGAGCATTAGGCCCAGCGCGAGGCTGATCATCAGGTTCGGCGCGCTTTGCGCGGTCGGAGGCGTGGCGCGCGAGACGATGCGGGCGTCCGCCTGTTCGACGCCGGTCTGGGCGCTGGTCTCGCGATAACGATCCAAGAAGGCGCGGTAGATGGCGCGGGCTGCTTCGGCCTCGCCTTCCAGTTCGCGCAGGCGCACCGAGGCGGCATTGTTGTCGGCCAGCGCGCCGCGCGCGGCGTCCAGGCTGGACTGGACCGAGGCGGCGCGTTGGCGGGCAACCTGGGCTTGGGCGTCGAGATTTGAGACGACACGGCGGATCTCGGCCTGGATCTGAGCGTCGATGTCGGACAGCTCCTGACGGGCGCGGATCATGTCGGGGTGCAAAGGGCCGTAGCGGACAGAAAGGTCCGCGACGCGCGTACTGATCGCGGCGCGCTGGGCGCGCAGGTTCTGGACGACGGGAGAGGAGAGGGCCTCGCCGACATCGTCGCCGTTGGAGCCGGCCGCCATCTGGGCGCGGGCGGTGCGCAGGCGGGCGTCCTGCTCGGCCTGCTGTGCGCGGGCCAAGGCGAGTTGCTGGTTGTAGGCCGAGATCTCCTGCTCCGTCAGGGTGGCGCCCTGGGCGCTGAGCAGGCCGTTTTCTATTCGGTAGGCTGAGACGGCCGCGTCGGCGGCCTCGACCTGGCGGCGCAGATCTTCCAGCCGGGCGCCCAGGAAGGTGTTTGCCTGGGCGTTAGCGTCGAATTTGGCGGTGAGTTGAGACTGGAGATAGGCGTCGGCGAAGGCGTTGGCGATGCGGGCCGCCTTGATCGGACTTTCGGAGGTGACGCTGACCGCCATCGAATAGGTCAGGCCGACGCGGCGCACGGTCAGGCGTCGCCGGACGGCGTCGATCACCTGTTGCCGCTCGATCTGAGGGTCGGTAGCCGCAGGCGTGGCGCGCGGCAGGCGCCGGGTAAGGGGCGAGGATCGCAGGCGAGCGTTGAACTCAGGATCGCGAATTAGATCCAGCGTCTGGACGACTTGGGCGGCAAGCTGGGGTGACTTCAGAACTTCGACCTCGGTGTCGACGATGGCCGCCTCGGCGTCGAGCGCCGACAGCACGGCCTGTCCCGCCACGACCTGTTCCTTGCGTGTATTGATCTGGAGGCTGGCGGTCGCAGTATAGACGGGAGGCTGACCCAGCATCAGGGCCAGTACGATCAGAAAGACACCCGCTGCGATAGCGGTGAACAGACCGAGCCGACGGCGGAAGGCGGCGATCAAGGCGTGGAGGTCGATGGCGTCGTCCGCCGGCTGGCCGGGACCGCCGATCGCGGTGTCGTAGTGGGTCATCGCGCCATCGAACGGTGATCGTCCCGTCCAGTGGTGCGATGATGTCTTCAGGTTGTCAATCTTCGCGCTGTGGCCGTGCAGTCAGAACTGCGAGACGACGGCGAAGGAAAGACGTGTCGAGCGATAGCTCGGTCCCGCCGCCCCGCCGGACGACGACTGGTCGAGATAGGTCAGACCGGCGGTCAGACCGTCGCGACGGTTGAGGCGATAGACGGCGCTGAAGCTGGCGGCAAAGCGCGTGTCGGTGCGGTCGAGGCCGTTGTAGTCGTCTTCGCTCCACGCCGTTTCCGCCGTCAGGATGAGATTGCGCAGCAGTTCGTGGTCCACGCCGATCGACACGCCGGTGCGCAGGGCGCCGGCCGAGCCGATCACGCCGGTGTCCTCCACGCTGCGCCCGGCGGTGGTGGTCAGGGTCGTCAGTTGCGTGGGAAACCACGACAGGCGCGCACGACCGCCGACACCGTCGAGATCGCCATAGGCTGTATCCTGGAAATCCTGGCGGATGTATCCGGCGGCGACCTCGCCCCGGATCAGCGCGCCCAGCTCGAAGTCCACGCCAGCGAGGGCTTCGTGGCCGGAAGAGGATCGTTCCGGCGACCCTGCCACCTTGCGATAGTCGCGGTCATCACGGGCGATTTGGACGAACAGGGCCGTCGCGGGAGAGAGGGCGTAGTCGGCGCGGCCGGTCAGGCGGACGACGGTGCGATCCCGGTCGTCCTGTTCGATTACGGCGCCGGCAGCGCTCAGTCCATCGCGGTAGTCATAGCGAAGAACGGCGGCGTCGGCCCGGAGGCGCAATGGACCCCGCGTGCGCGTCGCCGCAAGCGAGGCGGAGGCCAGATCGAAGGCGATCGGGCGGCGAGCAACGGGGCCGGCCCCCGCGGCGGTGCGGGCCTCGTGATCGTGGGCGTAGTCGGCGGCCAAGGTGATGTCGGCGCCTCGAACGATGTCGAGACGGCCGGCGCCGCCCAGGCTCCAGTCGGTCGTGTTCTCGCTGTCGAAATCGAGATTCCGGTCGATTTCGGCGCGGGCGCGGGTTTCAAGCGCGTGGCGCGACCAGTTGGATCGGACAAGGACCTCAGGCGTCAGGCGCAAGGTCGTTGCAGGCTGACGGTCGTCTTCGGCTGCAAAGACGTTGTCGTTTTGGACGACGCCCGACTGAAGCCGAGGAAAGGTCGTGAAGCCGCCGGCCCGGATGCCGAGCGGGTCATAGGAGGGTTGCGGCCGGTCACGCACGGCGACCGCGCGGTTGCGAACGAAGAGGTCGATTTGCGCGTCCTGAGCCGAGCGCAAAGCCTGAGCCGAGGCGTCGGTTGCGCCGAACAGCATCAGGGCGACGCCCGCCGGCAGGATTTCGCGTCGCATCGGCCCCCCAGCCTTCTTGCGTCAACCGTTCTCGTATTGACGCCACCAGGCGACGAACTTTTCCAGTCCGATCTTCAACGGGACCTTGGGTTGATAGCCGCACAGGGCGTTCAACTTTGAAATGTCGGCATAGGTGGCGGTGACGTCGCCGGGCTGCATCGGCCGCATGATCTTGTTCGCGCTGACGCCCAGCGCGGTTTCCAGCGTGGAGATCATCTCCATCAGGCCGACGGGCTGGCTGTCGCCGATATTGTAGATTTCATGCACGCCCCGCGCCGGGGGGCGGTCCAGCACGGCGACCACGCCGTCGACGATGTCGTCGATATAGGTGAAGTCGCGCGCCATCTTGCCTTCGCCAAAGACCTCGATCGGCTCGCCGCGCACGATCTTCTGGGTGAAGCTGAAATAGGCCATGTCGGGCCGGCCCCAGGGGCCATAAACGGTGAAGAACCGCAGCCCCGATTGCGGAAAGCCATAGAGCCTGGCGTAGCTCTGGCTCATCAGTTCGCACGAGCGTTTGGTGGCGGCGTAGAGCGAGACGGGATTGACCGTCGGGTCGTCTTCACGGAAGCCCGAACCCTCCAGAGGCCGGTCGCCATAGACCGAACTGGACGAGGCATAGACCAGGTGGGTCACGTCATTGTGCCGCGCGGCCTCCAGCATCGACAGATGGCCGGCCAGGTTGGACCGCTCGTAGGCGAAGGGGTTCTCGAGGGAGTAGCGGACCCCGGCCTGGGCCGCGAGGTGGACAATCCGCTTGACCCCGGCATCCGCGACCAGCGCACGCATCTGCTCGTGGTCGGCGATGTCGGCGCGGACCATCCTGAAACCGTCGCGACCCTCAAGCCGAGCGGCGCGGGCGGCCTTCAGGCGCGGATCGTAGTAGTCGTTGAAGACATCGACGCCGATCACCTGCTCGCCCCGGTCCAGCAGCCGCTCGGCGACGTGCATGCCGATGAAGCCGGCCGCGCCCGTGACGAGGATCGGCGCGCCCATCAGCCGCGCCCGATGCCCATGTAGCGGAAGCCGCGATGCTTCATATCCTCGGGTCGATAGATGTTGCGCAGATCGACCAAGACCGGCTGTTTCATCAGCAGCTTGATGCGGTCTAGATCCAGGGCGCGGAACTGGTCCCATTCGGTGACGAGGACCACGGCGTCGGCGCCGACGACGGCGTCATAGGCGCTGTCCTTCATCTGGATGTCCGGCAACAGCTTGGCGGCCTCATGCATGCCTTCGGGATCGAAGGCCTGGACGGTTGCGCCGGCGGCGATCAGAGCAGGCGCAATGTCCAGCGACGGCGCATCGCGCATGTCGTCGGTGTTCGGCTTGAACGTCAGGCCCAGGAGGGCGACCGTCTTGCCCTGGACGCTTGTGCCCAAGGTTGCGGCGACGCGGTCGGCCATGGCCTTCTTGCGGGCGTCGTTGACCTCGACCGTGGCCTCGATCAGCTTGGTCGGCGCGCCATACTGCTGGGCGGTGCGGACCAGGGCGATGGTGTCCTTGGGGAAGCACGAGCCGCCATAGCCGGGGCCGGCGTGCAGGAACTTCGAGCCGATGCGCTTGTCCAAGCCGATGCCGCGCGCGACCTGCTGGACGTCGGCGCCGACGGCTTCGCACAGGTCGGCCATCTCGTTGATGAAGGTGATCTTCATCGCCAGGAAGGCGTTGGCGGCGTATTTGATCAGTTCGGACGTGCGACGGCCCACGAACAGCAGCGGGCTCTCATTCAGGTTCAGCGGACGATAAAGTTCGCTCATGACCTTCTGCGCGCGACCGCCGGCGTCGCCGGTCATGTCGTCGATGCCGATGACGACTCGGTCGGGACGTTTGAAGTCGCCGATCGCGGCGCCTTCACGCAGGAATTCGGGGTTGGAGACGACGGCGAAGTCGGCCTTCGGATTGGTCTTGCGGATGATGGCTTCGACCTCATCGCCCGTGCCGACCGGGACGGTCGACTTGGTGACGACGACGGTGAAGCCTTCGATCAGGCCGGCGATCTCCTCGGCGGCAGCGTGGACGTAGGACAGGTCGGCATGGCCGTCGCCGCGACGCGTCGGCGTGCCCACTGCGATGAAGACGGCGTCGGCCCGGCGAATGGCCTCGGCGCCGTCCAGGGTGAAGAACAGTCGACCTTCGCGCACATTGGCGGCGACCAGATCATCCAGCCCCGGCTCATAGATCGGGATTTCGCCCCGCTCCAGCCGCTCGATCTTGGAGGGATCCTTGTCGATGCAGGTGACGACATGGCCGAAGTCGGCGAAACAGGCGCCGGACACCAGGCCCACATAGCCCGTCCCAATCATCGCTACGCGCATCGAAATCCCTCATCAGCCGCGAGCCGACCTTTAGCGGTGCGGTGCGCCCGGGGACAATGGCTTTTGGTTTCGCGGTGCAACGCGCCTGCAGCCGACGCCGTCCAGCGGCGGCTGCAGGATCGGGCTTTAGAGGACGCCGATCATCGACGCGACCAGCGGGTGGCGGACGATGTCGCGCTCGGCCAGACGCACCACGGCGATGTCGGGTACGGCCTCCAGTCGCGCCGAGATGTCCGACAGGCCCGAGATGCCGGGCAGCAGGTCCGACTGCTGCGGGTCGCCCGTCACCACCATGGTCGAATGCCAGCCTAGGCGGGTCAGCAACATCTTGAGCTGGACGTAGGTGCAGTTCTGCGCCTCGTCCACGACGATGAAGGCGTTGTTCAGCGTGCGGCCGCGCATATAGCCGACCGGGGCGATCTCGATCAGGCCTTCGGCCATCAGCGCCTTGACCCGCTTCATCGACAGACGATCGGACAGGGCGTCATAGAGCGGGCGCAGATAGGGAGCCAGCTTGTCTTCCATGTCGCCGGGCAGGAAGCCGATGGATTCGCCGGCCTCGACAGCAGGGCGGCTGAGGACGATGCGGCCGACCTTGCCCGCCTCCAGCGCCTCAACCGCCTTGGCGACGGCGAGGTAGGTCTTGCCGGTGCCTGCGGGACCCAGCGCCATGACCAGGTTGTGGTGGTCGATGGCTTCCATCAACTCGCCCTGGCCCTCAGACTTGGGCTTCAGCGTCTTCAGATAACCTTGGTCGCGGTCGTCGTTCGAAGGATAGGGCGACCACCCTGATCGCTCGTGATGTGGGGCGTGAAGCCGACGAACTTTCGACTCCTCCATGAAATCACGCGAATCCAGGATTCCGTGTTCACGCGTTTGACGCTTGGTTGCAGCACGCTTGGTCATGGACGCCTCCAGGGCATGAAAAAAGGCGGACCCGAACGGGCGCCGCCTTGGATGGTCTTGGGGAGGAAGAGGTCGAGGCCTGCAGAGCAGCGGCCCGGATCGACAGCAGGGCCGTCTGCAACGGGGTGCGCCCGCCGCCGAACAACCGAACCAGGATCCCAACGCGCCACGCGAAAGCCCCGACTTGATGACCGGATCGGGCTTGATCCGGTTTCGGATCCGGGGCCGAAATGGCGACCCACGAATCGCATCAACAGAATGATGCTATCGTGGTTAGCGATCCGTTAAAGCCCTCGTTTTTCAAAGATTAGGCGGTGTACAGATGACCATTTACGCCTTGGGCGACAGCAAACCGCAGCTTCCGCCGCGGGGCGAATACTGGGTGGCGCCAAGCGCATCGGTGATAGGGAATGTGATTCTCCATCCCAACGCCAGTGTCTGGTTCGGCGCCGTGCTGCGCGGGGACAACGATCCGATCACCGTGGGGCCTGACAGCAACATTCAGGACGGCAGCGTGCTTCACACCGACATGGGGTCGCCGCTGACGCTGGGGCGCGGCGTGACGGTGGGGCACAAGGCCATGCTGCATGGCTGCGAAGTCGGGGACTACAGCTTGATCGGCATCGGGGCGGTGGTGCTGAACGGGGTCAGGATCGGCCGAAACTGCATCATCGGGGCCAATGCGCTGATCACCGAGGGCAAGATCATCCCGGACAATAGTCTGGTGGTGGGGCAACCCGGCAAGGTGGTGCGGGAACGTGATCCGGCGCACATCGCCGTGCTGCAGATGTCGGCCGAACATTATGTGCAGAACTGGAAGCGGTTCGCGGCTGAGCTTCGGCCTCTATGAGCGGCTGAGGACGGTCCGCGCCGCCGCCGCGTCGGCGTCGATCTGGGTCTTCAGGGCGTCGAGACCGTCGAAGGTCTCCTCGCCGCGCAGCCAGGCGACCAGTTCGGTGTCCAGCGTCTGGCCGTAAAGGTCGCCGTCGAAGTCGAACAGCCAGACCTCCATCAGCGGGGTCTCCAGCGCATACATGGGACGCACGCCCAAGCTGGCGACGCCGTCGATCACCCGCCCGTCCGGCAATCGGCAGCGGGTCGCATAGACGCCATAGGCGGGGCGCATATAGTCGCCCAGCGGGACATTGGCCGTCGGCACGCCGATGGTGCGGCCGCGCTTGTCGCCGTGGATGACCTCGCCCCGAATGGCGAAGGGGCGGCTCAGGATCGCGGCGGCGCGGGCCATGTCGCCGGCCTTCAGGGCCTCTCGAACGGCGCTGGACGACAGTTTCAGCCCGTCCGGGTCATCCAGCCGTTCGGCGACCGAAACGGTGAAGCCCAGCCGCTCGCCGTAGACGCGCAGGGCCTCGGGCGAGCCGGATCGGCCCTTGCCGAAGGTGAAGTCGAACCCGACGGCGGCGTGGCGGATGCCCAGGCCCCCGGCCAGCACCCGCTCGGCGAAGGCGGCGTCGGTCATGCCGGCCATCTCGGCGTCGAAGGGCAGCAGATAAAGGATGCCTACACCTAGTGGGGCCAAGGCCTCAGCCATCTGGTCGGCCGTCATCAGCCGAAAGGGCGCGGCGTCTTTCTGGAACCAGCGGCGCGGATGAGGATCAAAGCTGACGACGCCCAGCGGCGCGCTCAGCCGTTCCGCCGCGTCGCGTGCGCCGGCGATGACGGCCTGATGCCCGCGATGCACGCCGTCGAAGGCGCCGACGGCGACCGCCGCGCCTTTCAGCGCGTCCGGCAGGTCGCGCCAGTCGCGGACAATCTGCATCAACGCTGGGACGGTTTGCGCCGGCGGGGGACGCGGACGACGGCGACGCCGTCCATGATCATGGTCTCGCCGACGAAGCCTTCGCAGCTGAGCTTGACCCGCGCGCTCTCGGGCTCGACCTCGATCACGGTGATCAGGATGCGCACGACGTCGTCGATCCGCACCGGCTGATGGAAGGCCAGGGTCTGGGAAATGTAGATCGAGCCGGCGCCCGGCAGGATGGTGCCGACCACCGCAGAGCCGAACGAAGCGCTGAGCAGGCCGTGGGCGATACGGCCGCGATAGGCGGTCTTGGAGGCGAAGGCCTCGTCCAGATGCACCGGGTTGAAGTCGTCGGACGCCTCAGCGAACAGCCGAATGCGGTCCTCCGTCGCGACGACGATTTTCTCGGCCGCCATGCCGACGTGAAGTTCGTCCAGGATGTAACCACCGGACGGATGCTGCTGAACCAATTCGACCATGGATGAGGCTTTAGCGGTGGTGCGACAAAATGGCGAGCCTTACCAGTTCAGTTCGAGCGCGGCGTATCGCGCATAGGTCGTTTCCGCCTTCAGCAAAGCGGCGGCGCGGGCCGGGTCGAGCGCGCCGTCCTCGCCCTTGGCCTGGTCGCCGTGGATGCCCTGGGCGATGAACAGGCAGTCCAGCCCTTGCGCGTTTGCGCCCATCACGTCGGTGACGACGCCGTCGCCGATGCACAGGATGCGCGAGCGATCGACGGGGCGGCCCAGCAGGCCTTCCGCCTCCTTGATCGCCAGGTCGTAGATCGGGGCGAAGGGCTTGCCCGCCATGACGACCCGGCCGCCCTGCGATTCATACAGGTCGGCCAGCGAACCGCCGCAATAGATCAGCTGGTCGCCGCGCTGCACGACCCGGTCGGGATTGGCGCAGATCAGTTCGATGTCGCGTGCGGCGCCGACGGCGAACCGCTCACGATAGTCTTCGGGCGTCTCGACCGTGTCGTCGACCGGGCCGGTGACGGAGATGAAGGCAGCGTCCTCAGGCGACGCAGCGCGCTCGAGGTTAAGGCCCGCGTACAGCGGCGCGTCACGCTCGGGGCCGACGATCCAGGCCGGACCGGGCGCACGCCTGGCCAGTTCGGCGCGCGTCGCGTCGCCGGAGGTGACAAAGGCCTTCCAGGCCTCGCGCGGCACGCCCAGCCCGTCCAGCTGAGCGATCACGTCCGACGCTGGACGGGGTGAGTTGGAGATCAGCACGACATGGCCGCTCTCGCGGTTGAACCGCGTCAGCGCCTCGCACGGGCCAGCCCAGCTTTCGCGGCCATTATGGATCACGCCCCACACGTCGCAGAGCAGGATGTCATAATCGCCGGCGACGGTGCCGAGGTGGGGCAGGGCGTGGGGGAGGGTCATGGGACTTTGGTAGCCGCTACGACGCAGAGGCGAAAGTCTCCTCCCCATGAAATGGGGAGGGGGACCGCGACGCGGTGGAGGGGTTCTTGAAACTGGCTCGGCGCCTGTTGTGGGGGAAGAACCCCTCCGTCGCGGCGCGAAGGGGTGCCGCGCCACCTCCCCGCAAGGCGGGGAGGAGACGGAACAGTGGCTCTAGTGGCGCCTGCGCTGCTCGGCGCTGCGCAGGGTGGAGCGCAGGAACTCGGCGGGGGGGTCGGTCTCGGCCAGGACCTGTTCCTTGATGGCGCGGGGTTCGCCGAACAGGTGGCCCTGGCCCATGCCGACGTCCAGTTCGAGGATGTCGACGACCTGGCGTTCGTTCTCGACCTTTTCGGCGATGACCTCGACGCCGTAGCGGCGGGTCAGGGCGGCGAAGTCGGCGGCCTGAATGTCGGGCATGGAGCGCAAGGGCGCGCCGCCGTCTAGGTCCAGCAGCTGTTCGATCATCAGGTCGGCCGCGACCTTGATGAACTTGACGTCCGAGCGTTGCAGGTCGGCGAAGTCGAGGTCCAGCGTCTGCACCTTGTCCAGCGAGAAGCGGAAGCCCAGGTCGGCCAGCTTAGCCATGTTGCGCGCCTCGATAGCGCCGCGCGCGTCGAACGTCGCCTGACCCAGTTCGAAGATCAGGGCCTGGTTCAGGTCGCGGTTCTCGCTGAGGAAGTCCAGGAACTGCGGAAAGAAGGTCTCGTCGCCCAGCGAGGTCAGGGCCACGTTGCAGAAGACGCCGACCTTGCGATCCTGACGCGCCAGCCGCCGCACGATCTGGGCGCAGCGGAACAGCAATAGATTGTCGATCGCCGGCACCAGACCCTCGCCCTCGGCCAAGGACAGATATTCCGCCGGCATCATCACGCGGTCGGTGGCGTCGCGCAGCCGGGTGAAGCTCTCGTAGAAGATGGTCCGGCGCTGGGGCAGCGAGACGACCGGCTGAAGATACAGATCGACGCGGCCTTCGCTGAGCGCTTCGTGGATAGTGCGCAGCAGAACGTTGGACTGGGCCATGCGGCGGCCCTCGAAAGTCTCCACGCCGATATGCGGAGCGGCGGCTAGGCGCTCGTCGATGCTTTCGCTCATCTGCTGAACCAGCGACTCCAGCATCCGGACCTCGCCGGTCAGGGCGTCGGTGTCGGACAGGACGCCGGTCTCGATGGCGTGCGCCAGTTCGGTCAGGGCGCCCTGGGTCGATTCCATCGCATCGGCGAGCAGGCGGTGGGCCTCGCGGACCTGGCCGATCTCCTTTTTGAGGACGCGGCGCTCGGCGATGCCGGTGACGATGCCGTGGAAGGCGCCCAACAGCCCCAGCGCGCCGAGCGTTCCGGCCACGCCCGCGCCGATCCCTAAGCCCGCGCGCCATAGGAAGGCGCCCACGGTCATGCCGAGGAACAGATAGGCGAAGTAGAGAAAGCCCGTTGTTACGTTGCGCATCGGCTGGCGGTCGGCCACTCCCGGATGGAATCGCCTGAGTATCAGGCTATCAATGTCATTCGGCTAGAGCGGGGCTGCAAATATCCCCGCCAAACCTACGGGAAACGCAATGGAACTGTTCGATCTGACCGGCAAGGTCGCAATCATCACCGGCTCATCGCGGGGAATCGGCAAGGCCATCGCCGAACGGCTGGCCGAACACGGCGCCAAGGTCGTCATCTCGTCGCGCAAGGCCGGGCCGTGCGACGAGGTTGCCGCCGAGATCAACGGCAAATATGGGGAGGGACGCGCTATCGCCGTTCCCGCCAACATCGCCTCGAAGGAGGATTTGCAGCGGCTGGTTGATGAGACCAACGCCGCCTTCGGCCAGATCGACATCCTGGTCTGCAACGCCGCGACCAATCCCTACGCCGGGCCGATGGCGGGCATCGCCGATGACCAGTTCGAAAAGATCCTGCAGAATAACGTCATCTCGAACCACTGGCTGATCCAGATGGTCGCGCCGCAGATGGTGGAGCGGAAAGACGGGGCGATCCTGGTGATCTCGTCCATCGGCGGGCTTCGCGGCAACGCCCTGATCGGCGCCTACAATATCTCCAAGGCGGCGGACATGCAGCTGGTGCGCAATCTGGCGGTGGAGTGGGGACCGTCGAACGTGCGGGTCAACTGCATCGCGCCTGGGCTGGTTCAGACCGATTTCGCCAAATATCTGTGGGAGAATCCGGAGCTGCTGAAACAGGTCACCGAGCCGGCGCCGCTGAAAAGGATCGGTCAGCCCGATGAAATCGCGGGCACGGCGGTCTATCTGTGCAGCCCTGCGTCGGCCTATGTGACCGGCCAGACCCTTGTGGTGGACGGTGGATTGACGATTGCCTGGTGAAGACACGCGCTCGAGCAGCCCGAAGGGCGATAGCGCGACAAGCGTGAAGCAGGATCTGATCTGGCGCCTGGAGGCCTTCGGCTTTCAGGCGCTGTTCGGCTTTCTGCGCCTGTTGGGCGTCGAGCGGGCATCGGGGTTGGGCGGCTGGCTGCTGCGCACCCTGGGGCCGCTGACCGGCACGCAGAAAACGGTGATGCGAAATCTCCGCATCGCCTTTCCCGAAATGGGCGAGGCGGAGCGTCAGGCGCTGGCCTTGGCGCAATGGGACCAGACGGGCCGGACCTTCGCCGAACTGGCGGTCATGGATCATCTGACGCCGGAAGGCGGGCGGGTCGAGGTGGTCGGGATGGAGCGGCTGCACGCCCTGCGCGACAGCGGCAAGCCGGCAGTGCTGATTTCTGGCCATCTGGCCAACTTCGAGGTGATGGCGGCGGTGATCATGGCTTCTGGCGTGCCGTGTCAGGTGACCTATCGCGCCGCCAATAATCCGTACGTCGACGCCCTGATCCGCCAGAGCCGGGAGCGATACGGGATCCGCCTGTTCGCGCCCAAAGGCGACGGGACGCGCGAGCTGATGGCGGGGATGAGGCGCGGCGATTCCATCGCCCTGCTGGTCGATCAGAAATACAATCAGGGGCCGGAGGTGGAGTTCTTCGGCCAGCCGGTGAACGCCTCGCCCGGAGCCGCCAGACTGGCGTTGAAGTTCGACACGGTCATGCTGCCGCTGTCAGTGGTGCGCCTGCCGGGCGTGCGGTTCCGGGTGACGGCGCACGAGCCGATCGTGGTCAATCAAAGCGAGGACAAGGCGGCCGATACGCTGGCCGGCATCCAGGCCGCCAATCGCTTCGTCGAGGAACGAGTGAAAGAGCATCCCGTGGACTGGTTCTGGGTCCACAAGCGCTGGCCGGACAAGGTCTATGCGGCGTTGGAGCGCGAGGCGTCCGATCCTCGACGGTAGGGCCCGGCGTAGTCGGGCGTCTCGCGGCGCCGACGGCAGGGGCCGATATAGCCGTCGGCCTTGATGAAGGGGCGCGGTCGCATGATGACGGCGTTCAGGCGATCCAGCACGGCCTTGGCGGTGATCGGCTTGACGATGAACTCGGTCACCCCGGCGTCGCGAGCCTCGTAGACGCGGCTGCGTTCGGAATGGCCGGTCATCATGATGATCGGCAGAAACGGATTGGGGCTGTCGGGGCTGGTGCGGACCAGCCGTGTGAACTCGACCCCGTCCAGCGGGAACATATTGAAATCGACGATGGCCAGATCGATCGCGTGGCGACGCAGCAGATCGAAAGCCGTGGCCCCTTCTGACGCCTCATAGACGTTGCGGATGTCGGCCGAATGCAGCACGGCCGACGCGATGGCGCGCATGTTCTGGTTGTCGTCCACGAGCAGGACGTTCAGCGATTTCAGAGAAAACATCGGGCCCCGCCAGATCTTGGATCGAGGCTAGGTGGATATGCGTAGTCTCGCAAGAGGAGCCTCTGATCAGGCTAGACTTTCTGGAACACGCGCCCCGATCATGAGTGACGGATCCAGGTTGCGACCGCGCCATTTCATGCGCCAGCACAGGTGCGGACCGGTGGCGCGGCCGGTCATGCCGACACGGCCCAGCGGATCGCCGCGCCGGACGCGCTGGCCCAGCGCCACATCCAGCCGTGACTGATGCAGATAGCAGCTGATCAGGCCCTGGCCGTGGTCGATCAGGGTCAGGCCGCCCTCGAAATGCATGTCCGGGCGGACGAAGGCGATGCGGCCGTCGGCGGGGGCGCGGATCACGCTGCCCTGGGGGGCGGCCAGGTCGATGCCGTAGTGGGGCCGGGCGGGCGTTCCGTTCAGGACGCGCTGAGCGCCCCAGGCGCTGGAAACCCGATAGCTCTCCAGCGGCCAGACGAAACCGTCCTTGAAGTCGTCGGAGTCGATGCGGCTGGCGAAGCCTTCGGTCTTCAGCGCGATCTCCTGCTGGATGCGGGCCAGGAGGGCGGGATCGCTCGGCTCGACGGTCGAGGGCGGCAGGCCGTTCACGCTGGTCGAGGGGAAGGCGTAGGAGGCGATGTCGAGCGTGCGCCGGGCCGACCGGTCGCCGGACCGGGCTTCGATCTGGGTGGTCGGACCGGCGTCACGGTCGAAGCCGATCACGAAGAGGCCGGCGGCCGAGGCGGTGGTCAGGGCCTCGCCGTCGACGAAGATCAGGGCGCGCGGCGCGGTGCGGCCGAAGGCGTAGCCGCCCTGACGCCAGGCGCCGTTCAAGGCCAGCGGCAGGGCGTTGCGGTCTTCAGCCATCAGCGGCGCGGCGATCAGGCTGGCGCTCGC
This sequence comes from Brevundimonas sp. Leaf168, assembly GCF_001423685.1. NCBI lineage: Bacteria > Pseudomonadati > Pseudomonadota > Alphaproteobacteria > Caulobacterales > Caulobacteraceae > Brevundimonas > Brevundimonas sp. Leaf168. The sequence goes on from NZ_LMOY01000002.1 coordinate 41,697, forward strand.
GCCGGTCAGCAGGGCGCGGCGCGACGGGATCATTTTTCGCCTTGCTGGGCCGCGATGAACTCGGCCGGGCCGAAATAGGGCTGCTGACGGCTGGGGCTCCAGTAGCGAAGGACTTCCAGCGGGATCGGTTTGTCCGTGACGGCGCAGCGCACGAAGCGGCCGGGCTTCAAGACGGCGAACTCGCCGTCGCCATAGTGAAGCACGGCCTGATCTGCGGCGATTTTGTCCATGAGCGAACGATAGCGGGCGGCGGGCGGCGCGGAAAGGGGCTCAGGGCGCCGCGACCGCATCCGTGATCGGGCCGTCCGCGGCTGCGGGTCGGATCGCGCCGGCGGCGGGCGGCTTCGGCCTTCCACCCATCCGGTCGGTGAACAGGAAGACGAAGGGGTTCAGCGAAATCGACAGCAGGGCGGCGGCCAGGATCAGGTCATGGGTCTCGCGGCTCATGGCGCCCAGGGACACGCCGAGCGCGGCCAGGATGAAGGAGAACTCGCCGATCTGGGCCAGGGACGCCGCGACGGTGAAGCCGGTCGGGCGATCCAGCTTGAAGGTCTTGGCGATGACCAGGGCCGCGACCGACTTGCCGACGATGACGATGCCCAGAACGCCCAGGACCGCCCACGGCTGGCGCACCACGATCATCGGGTCGAACAGCATGCCGACCGAAACGAAGAACAGCACGGCGAAGGCGTCGCGCAGGGGCAAGGACCGCTCGGCCGCATTGTGACCCAGGGGCGAGGCGTTCATCACCAGGCCGGCCAGGAAGGCGCCCAGCGCGAAGGAGTGGAACAGGAAATAGGCCAGCCAGGCGATGCCCAGGGCGATGGCGAGGACGCCCAGGGTGAAGAGTTCGCGCGACTTGGTGTGGGCGATGCGGATCAGCAGCCAGGGAATGACCTTGCCGCCGACCACCAGCATGCCGACGACGAACAGCACGACCTTGAGCAGGGTCAGGCCGACGTCTGCACCCAGGGCCGCAAAGTCCGTCTGGGTTCCAGCCGGAACCAGCACCATGGGCAGCATGACCAGGGCGATGACGATGACCAGATCCTCGACGATCAGCCAGCCCACGGCGATGCGGCCGATCTCGCCCTTGACCTGTTTGCGCTCCTCCAGCGCCCGCAGCAGGACGACCGTCGAGGCGACGGACAGGGCGAAGCCCATCAGCAGGGCCTCGACATCGCCCAGCCCCAGCACGAACCGGCCGAGCCCCCAGCCCAGCACGGTGGCGACAGCGATCTGAACGAGGGCGCCGGGGATGGCGACCTTGCGGACCTGCATCAGGTCCTTGGGCGAGAAGTGCAGGCCGACGCCGAACATCAGCAGAATGACGCCGATCTCGGCCAGTTGCGGCGCCAGTTGGGTGTCGGCGACGAAGCCGCCCGTATAGGGGCCGACGATCACGCCCGCGACGAGATAGCCCACCAGGGGCGACAGTTTCAGCCGATGCGCCAGCATGCCGAACACGAAGGCGAGGACGAAGCCCCCGACCAGGGTGAGAATCAGGCTGTCGGCATGCGGCATCAGGGCTCCTGTCGCGAGCGAAGGTGTGATTTGGGTAGGCTTTGCAGTTGGGGCGCGAGGGGCGGTTTGACAAGATGACGCAGTGTCGCGCGGGACTGAAAACGGCTTTGTCTTCGCGGCGTTCGGCCTGCGAAGTCTGGAGGGCTGGGCGGAGCGCCGGGCCTTCGCCCGGAGTGTGAGTTTGTAAGTACCGTTTCGACGAAGGATGTGACGCTCCGCGCGGGGGGTTGGCCTGCAAGCTCGGGGCGCCGAGCGGTGGCGGTCTTATCGCCTAACCCATAAGCCTGCGACGGGCGGGTCGGAGCAGCGATTCCCGATCCCGGTTCGGCCGAGTATCCCCCTCGACCCTGCGACGCGACTGCGGACGCCGGGGCGATTCCCCGACCGATCAGCCCCGGCGCCGCGATGGGATTTCACCATCGCCCCCGGCCAGGCGAGCCCTCCATGCGACGAGACGGGTGCATTATGCGGCCGTTTGACCCCTTGGATGGGAGAAGGCGGACATAAATCGGCAAGCGGTTGAAATCGCTGGGGAGGGGCCAGCGGCATTGCGATGGCTGAGCATCGTCTCCTCCCCATTCACGGGGAGGTGGCTCGAAGCGCAGCGGAGAGACGGAGGGGCTCTTCAGCGCATCCCCGACCTCTGTGGGACTGAAAGAGCCCCTCCACCGCTTCGCGGTCCCCCTCCCCACGCGTGGGGAGGAGACTTTGGTGCGATCAGGCGTGCGTCTGGTCCCAATACCGAACCGCATCGGCGTCGCGGGCCGAGAGGTCGGGGTAGGCGGGGTCGGAGCCGACGTCGGGGACGCGGCGCCAAGAGCGGGCGCATTTCGGGTAGTCGGCGACAGCGACCGTGACGGAGATGGTTTCGCCTTCGACAAGATCGGCGCCCGATGTGCGGAAGATCTCGGCAGCGTCGAGGCCTTCGAACGGGGCGAAGGCGGAGGCCGGGGCGGTGACGGTCGGCCACGCGTCAAGGGCGCCGCCGATCAGCTTCTCGCGGCGGGCGGCTTCAAGCGATTCATTGACCACTTCGAGAACCGTATTGATCGCCGCCCAACGCTCGGCCTCGGCCGGATTGCGCCATTCCGCCGGAGTGTCGGGGATGACCCGCGCGCAGTTGGAGCCCGCGTCCGGGAAGCGCGTGGTCCAGGCCTCTTCCATCGTGAACGGCGTCAGCGGGGCCAGCCAGGCGGTGAGGCGCATGAAGACTTCGTGCATCACCGTGCGGGCGGCGCGGCGACGCAAGGCATTGGGGCGGTCGCAGTAGAGGGCGTCCTTGCGGATGTCGAAATACAGGGCCGACAGGTCGCCGGCGCAGAACTCCAGCACCGGACGGACGACGTCCTGGAAGCGGTATTCGCCGTAAGCCGCACGGACCTGAGCGTCCAACTCGTGCAGGCGGTGCAGGACGAACTTCTCAAGCGGCGGCATCTGGTCCAGCGGCAGGCGTTCTGCCTCATTGAAATCGGCCAGGGCGCCCAGCAGATAGCGAACGGTGTTGCGAAGCTTGCGATAGGCGTCGACCGTCGTCTGCAGGATCTGTTTGCCGATCCGCTGGTCGTCCGAATAGTCGACCAGGGCGACCCACAGGCGCAGGATGTCGGCGCCGGATTCCTTGATGATGGTCAGGGGGTCGGTCGTATTGCCCTTGGACTTGGACATCTTCTCCCCCTTCTCGTCGAGGGTGAAGCCGTGGGTCAGGACCGCCTTGAACGGGGCGCGGCCGCGCGTGCCGCAGCCTTCCAGCAGGGACGACTGGAACCAGCCGCGGTGCTGGTCGGAGCCTTCCAGATAGAGGTCGGCGGGCCAGTGAGCGGGACGGTCGCCGGCGTAGCCGTTTTCCGGCAGGCGCGGGTCGAGCGTGAAGGCGTGGGTCGAACCGGAGTCGAACCAGACGTCCAGAATGTCCTCGACCTTTTCGTAGCGGGCCGGGTCGTGGGCGCCCAGGAAATCGCTGTCCGGCGCGGTGAACCAGATGTCGGCGCCGTGTTCGGCGACGGCCGCGACGATGCGGGCGTCGACCTCGGGGTCATGCAGGGGCTGGCCCGTCTGCTTGTCGATGAACATGGCGAGCGGCGTGCCCCATGCGCGCTGGCGGCTGACCAGCCAGTCGGGACGGCCTTCGACCATCGAGCGGATGCGGTTCTTGCCGGCGACGGGATGGAAGGCGGTGGCGTCGATGGCGTTCAGCGCCGTCTCGCGCAGGGTGTCGCCGCTCTTCAGCGGCTGATCCATGCGGATGAACCACTGGGGCGTATTGCGGAAGATGATCGGGGCCTTGGAGCGCCAGCTGTGCGGATACGAATGCTCCAGTCGTCCGCGCGCCAAGAGGTTGCCGGCCTCAATCAGCTTTTCCATCACCGCGCCGTTGGCGGGGCCGAACTTGCCGGTCTTCTTGCCTTCGGTCTCCAGCACCTTCAGGCCCGCGAACAGGGGGACACCGGGGTAGTAGGCGCCGTCGGGATCGACGGTGTCGGGCACCTCGTGATGACCGTGGGCCTTCCAGACCTCGAAGTCGTCGGCGCCGTGGCCGGGCGCGGTGTGGACGAAGCCGGTGCCGGCGTCGTCGGTGACGTGGTCGCCAGCCAGCAGGGGCACGGAGAAGCCGTAGCCGCCGTCGAGCGCGGCCAGCGGGTGCGCGGTCTCAAGGCCCGACGGATTGATGTCGTAGACGCGGGTCCAGGCGGCGATCTTTGCGGCCTTGAACACGTCCTCGGCCAGCTTGTCGGCCAGGATCAGGCGGTCGCCGGGCTTGGCCCACGGCGCGAACTCTAGGCCTTCCTCCATGGCCGTGACTTCATACAGGCCATAGGCGATCTCGGGGCCGTAGCTGATGGCGCGGTTGGCCGGGATGGTCCAGGGCGTGGTCGTCCAGATGACGATGGACGGGGTGCTGGAGCGGAAGGCCAGGAGGTCGTCGGGATGGTCGTCGGACATGGCCGTGACCGGGAACTTGACCCAGATGGTCGGGCTGACGTGGTCGTGGTACTCGATCTCGGCGTCGGCCAGGGCGGTGCGCTCGACCGGCGACCACATGACCGGCTTGGAGCCGCGATACAGCTGGCCCGAGGTCTTGAACTTGTGGAACTCGGCGACGATGGCCGCTTCGGAGGTGAAGTCCATGGTGGCGTAGCGGTTGGCGAAGTCGCCGACGATGCCCAGCCGGTGGAACTGATCCTTTTGCAGGTCGATGTATTTGCCGGCGTATTCACGGCAGGCGCGGCGGAACTCGTCCTTGGACACCTCGTCCTTGCGGCGGCCCTTGGCGCGGAACTGCTCCTCGATCTTCCACTCGATCGGCAGGCCGTGGCAGTCCCAGCCGGGGACGTAGTCGACGTCGTAGCCGAGGAGGAAGCGCGACCGGACGACGAAGTCCTTCAGCGTCTTGTTCAGCGCATGGCCGATGTGGATGTCGCCGTTGGCGTAGGGCGGGCCGTCGTGAAGAACGTAGAGGGGGGCGTTCTGCTGCTGCCGCTCGGCGCGTAGGGCGCCGTAAAGGTCGCCCCACTGTTCCAGGATGACCGGCTCCTTCTGGGGCAGGCCGCCGCGCATGGGGAAGGGGGTCTCGGGCAGGAAGACGGTGTCGCGATAGTCGCGGGCGGTGGACTCAGAGGTGTTTTCGGTGGCGTCGGCCATGGGTCGTCTCGGCGTCTTGAAAAATAGGTCGCTGTCTTCGTTCGCCCGATCATCAGGGCGGTCTTCCCGGCGTGCACGGGGCCATCAGGCCCAGGAGCGCTACGCCGGGCGGCTAATCGAAATCAGGCGAATGGAGACGCGGACGGTCATTGTGCGGGCGGTCTAGCAGACGGATGCGGCATTGCGCCATCCCGAAGCGCAGGCCTCATCAACGGAAACGAAAGGCTTTTGCGGTTTTGTGACGGGAGGATTGGCCGGAATCTTGTTCGGCCGACACGATATTCGCTTGGGAGTTCCCGCCGATGCGGCTGCGGATCACGAAATGGATGCTGGGCCTGGCGGCCGGTCTCGCCGTCTCGGCGGGCGCCGGAGCCGCGCTGGCGCAATGCACATCCGGCTGCCAGCCGCCGCCCTGCACCTCGTGCGAGCCGCCGCCTCCGCCCGAGCCGCCGCCTTGCAACGGCGGTGGAAATTGCGGTCCTGGCGGCGGTGGAAACTGGAACGGCAACATCAACACCAACGTCAATGTGAACGTGAACCTTGGCGCGAGCGCCAATGCGAACGCGGGCGCCGGGGCCAACGCCAACGCGGGCGCGCGGTCCTATGTCAATGCGCGGGCCGGCGGGTTCTCGGGCAGCTTCGGCGGAGGCGGCGGCGCGGCCTATGTCAGCGTCGATCAACCCTATCCGACCACCATCCAGGGCCTGGCCGTCGAGGGCGTGATCGCCCAGACCGTGCGCACCCCCTACAGCGCCTTCCGCAGCATGATGAAGCGGGTCGTCATCCAGGCCGTCTGCATCGACGACCGCCAGGTGCCGCACCCCGCCTCACAAGTGCGGCCGGACCGCGAGATCGCCGAAGGGTTCGAAGGCGAGCTGTATCGCTGCCTGTCGGGCACATGGCTGCAGGCGACCATCGCCGACTACAATGGCGACATCAGCTTCGATCACGGCACGACCCTGACCTGCCGCAAGCATGAGGCGCTGTGGTACGGAACGGGCGGCAAGCTGGAATGCCGGCCCGAGAAGCCAGAGCGGGATTGCAACGAGCGTTCGCTGCTGCGTCGCTACGGCGCCGGGATCAAGATCCTGACGATGTACCGCGAAGAGGAATACACGGAATACCGCGAAGAACAGGTCGAGAGCGCGACCGTGCTGACCGGGGTGATCACCTTGGACGGCGGCGTCGGCGGCCGGGTCTTCTGAACCGGACCTAACCACGCCCGTTCAGCCGCCGATCAGGCGGAACATGAGATAAGTCGACCGTCGGCTCTCCGTCGACGATCCTGACGACTGGCCCCGGTTCGCGAGAACCGGGGCCTTTTTCGTGGGCGTTACTGGGCCGCCGGCTGAGCCGTGACGGTGGCGCGCCAGGCGCTGTCGGACTGCAGATACTGGCGAGCCAGGGCCTGAAGGTCGGCGGCGGTGACGGCTTCCAGGGTGGCGATCTGGTTGCGGGTCTGGTCCAGCGTCGCCGGATCGCTCTGGGCCTGCGACAGTTGGGTCAGCCAATAGCCATTGTCGGCCATGCTGCGACGGATGCGCTCGACGGCCGGGCGACGGGCGCGGTTCAGTTCGTCCTCGCTGATCGGCTTGTCGCGCAGGTCGGCGGCGATGGCGTTGACCGTCTCGAACAGCTTGGGCAGGGCGGCCGGCGGGGTTTCCGCAGTCACCGAGATGAAGCCGTAGCCCGGATAGGTGTCCGAGGCGGTCGAGCCGGCGCTGGGCGAATAGGCCAGGCCCTGCTTCTCGCGGATTTCGTCGTTTAGGCGCAGTTGCAGGACGTCCGACAGGATCGACAGCTGACGCGCGGTCTTGCGATCCTCGACCTGATCGGTGGTCGGCCAGGCGACGAAGCCCAGCGCCTGTTCGGCGGGTCCGGTGTGATACAGCTGGACCGGCGTAGCGGTCGGGGCCGGGAACTTGCGCACCGTCGAGCCGGCGGGCGGTGTGGGCGCCTGACCGCGCGAGGGCAGGGCGCCGAAGGTCGAGCCGACGGCGGCGATGACCGCGTCGACGTCGACGTCGCCGACGACGGTGATCTCGACCGGACCCTGGGCCAGGGCCGAGCGAACGCCCGAGCGGATGTCGTCGATCTGGATCGCGGCGATCTGTTCGGCCGTCGGGGTCGTCTCACGTGCATCGCCGCTGGCCAGCAGGCCCGAGGCGTCGCGTTGGAAGACGCCGCGCGGCGTGGCGCCCAGCTGGGCCAGGATCTGCGGGAACATGGCCTTGGTCTGTTCGAACGAGGCGCCGCGCAGACCCGGATCGGTGAGATAGGCGGCCAGGACCTGAAGCTCCAGCTGGAGATCGGCGGGCTTGGTGGCGCCGGCGAAGATGTAGGCGTCGCCGGCCTGATTGACTGCGGCGCTGTAGGTGCGTCCGCTGAGGACGCGGTTCATTTCGTCCAGGCTGAGCTTGCCCAGACCGCCGGGGGCCAGGACGGTGCTGGCCATCGACAGGGGCGACAGGGTGTCGGCAGGCAGGCCCAGTTCACCGAGACCGGTGCGGGCGCTGACCAGAATCTGATCGGCGCGGAAGTCGGTCTTCTTGATGTTCAGCAAAGTCCCGTTCGGGAAGCGAACCAGGGTCGCGCCCAGATCTGCGACTTCCGAACGGGCGGCGGGGACCGCCGGGGCGCCGAAGTTGTCATAAGGCCATTTCAGTTCGGCCTCGGCGGCGCGGGCCTGAACCGGCGTATTGCGCGAGGCCTCCAGCGCAGCGGTGACGGCGGCCTCGCCGCCCTCGACCGGGTCGGGGGAGCTGAACAGCAGCAGCGGGCCCTGGCCCTCGAACACCGCCTTGGTGGCCTGATTGACCTGATCGACGGTCAGGCCTTCGACGGCTTTGTTGAAGAGATCGAGGTTGGTCTGGGGCGCGCTGAAGACCTGGTCGTCGTTGACGGCGCCCAGGAGGCCGGTCGCCAGGGCCGGGGTCGAACGGGTCGCGGCCGATGCGACAGCGTTCTGAAGCGCGGTGCGGGTGTTGACGATTTCGCGCTGAAGCTCGGCGTCGCTGACGCCGTACTCCGCCAGACGACGGCTTTCCTGCTCAACGCTTTCCAGCGCACGCTGCCAGCCGCCGGGATTGAAGGCGACCGACAGGGTGCCGGCGTCCAGGCTGTCGAACAGCGACTGATAACCGGCGCCGGCGCCGATGAAGGGCGGGTTGTCGGCGCGAGCGATCTCGCCCAGGCGACGGTTCAGCACGGCCAGACCCAGGCCGCGACGGACGTCGGCGGCGCGTTCGGCGGCCGTGTCGGGGCTGAGGTCCGGGGCCTTGATCCAGTTAATCTGGATCGAGGACTGGATGCCCGGCTCGACCAGGATGCTGGTCTGCGGTTGACGCGGGGCGACGGTTCCCAGGTCGGGCTCCGGACCATCGGCGGCGGTCGGCTTCCAATCGCCAAAGGCGGCCCGGACCTTGGCCTCCATCGCATCCACGTCGAAGTCGCCCACGGCGATGAAGGTGGCGCGCGAGGGGCGATAGTAAGCGTCGTAGAAGTCGACGAAGCGCTGGCGCGGTGCGGTGCGGATGATGTCGAGGTCGCCGATCGGCAGGCGTTCCGACAGACGCTGGCCGGGCGCCAGCAGGCCGAGCTGGGTCTTCAGCACGCGCAGTTGCGGCGTGTCGCGGGTGCGTTCCTCGCCGACGATGACGCCGCGCTCGGAATCGATGGCGTCCGGCGCCATCAGGGCCGCCGACATCATCTCACGCAGGATGTGCAGGCTGGGATCGACCGTCTCGTCCTTGGTGTTGGGCAGCTCCAGCATATAGGCGGTCTGGTCGAAGCTGGTGAAGGCGTTGGTGTCGGCGCCGAAGGCCAGGCCCAGGCGCTCGAGGATGCGCAACATCTCGTTTTCCGGCACGTCCTTGGTGCCGTTGAAGGCCATGTGCTCCATGAAGTGAGCCAGACCCTTCTGATCGTCGCGCTCCATCAGCGAGCCGGCGTCAATGCGCAGGCGGAACGAGGCCTGCCCCGGAGGCGTCGCATTGTGCAGCAGGGCGTAGCGCATGCCGTTGGGCAGCAGGCCGTAACGGACGGCCGGGTCGGCGGGAATGTCGCTGGCGGCCTGGGCCCAGGGGGCGGACGGCGCGACCTGACCGGCGGCGGCCGCAGCGGGCGGCGCAGTTTGGGCGAGAGCAGGGGCGGCAAACGCCCCGGTGGTCAGGGCCAGTCCCGAGACGGCGACAAGCAGTAGATGACGCGCAGAACGCATAGTATCACTCCGAAACCGCAACCCCCGATGGCGCGATGCCGGATGTGTAAAGTGTGCTTGCCTTCGCCACAAGCGGGGCTGGCGAACCTTACCGACTTGTCATGTTCGGATCAGCCGCCGGGGCGGCTGATGTAGAAGCTGGCGCTGTTGCCGACGGCGTTGGCGCCCACCACGGCTGTGCGTCCGGACGAGACCGTGGTATTGGTGGTCGCGGTGACATTGCCGCTGTTGGTCTGGTTGTTGTTGACGTTGACGTCGCCGCCGCACTGGGAACAGGCATAGCCCGTCACCGCATTGCCGACGGCGTCGGAGCCGACATAGGCGTCATAGCCGTTGACGCCGACATAGGTCGCGTTGGCCTCGACCCCGCCGGTGTTCAACTGGGTGTTGTCCAGCTTCAGATAGATGTCGTTGTTGCCGGCGACGGTCTCGTTGGCGACGCTGCGGGCCGCCAGAACCGTCTGGCCCTGGAGGTTGGTCTGGACGCGGGCGTCGGCGCGGACGCGGCCGGCGTTCGCCTGGTCCGTCTGGATCAGCATGGAGCCGCCGGCGTTGGCGGTGATCGCCTGATTGGCCCCGGCGTTGGCGCCGACCGTCAGGTCCCAGCCGTTGTCGACATAGACGTCGGTGCGCGCCTCGGTCGTCGAGGCGGCGTTGGACTGGCGGATGGCCAGATCCTGGTGCGAGGCGCCGGTCGTATTGGTCTGGACCGCATTGGCGACGGCCTGGGACGAGAAGGTCGCAGGCGCGGGGATGTATTGAACGTCGGCGACGGTCTCGGCGGAGACGGTGGTCTGGGCCCTCTGGTCGATGACGCCGGTCAGGGACGAGGAGGGGCCGCCCAGGGCGACGGCGTTGGCGACGGCGGTGCTGGTCGCGAAACCACCCTGCAGAACGCGGCCGTTCGGCGCCTGAACATAGGTTCCGGCCTCGACCCGGTCGCCGGTCGCGGACTGGCTCGAGTCCACGGCGAAGGTTGCGCGATCGGTGGTGACGCCGAGATAGTTGCCGCGCGCGGTCGTATCGACGCTGAGCTGACCGTCGGCTTCTCCGTTCACGATAACGGTGCTGGGGGCCACAGTGGCTCCGGTCATCGACTGGCGCGACACCAGGCTGGCCGACGTCCCCGTAACCCCACCCGAGAGCGCATTGCCCTGGGCGCTAGTGCTGACCGTAAGCTGGTCCACAGACACATTGAGATCGACTTGGCCGGTGACGTCGCCGGTCTGGGTCTGGGTGCTGGAGCAGGTTTCGCCGGCTTGCGGGTCGCAGGTCGGCGTTTGCTGGGCGCTCGCCTCAGTGGCGAGCGCGGCGAACGTCGCCGTCGCGGCCATCATGCCAACGAGACGGATCGGCGCGGGTCTGGCCATTGTTGGTGTCCTGAGTGGGATAGGCCGGATAATAGCCGCCGGTCGGGCCGACCGTGGAATCGCCGAGCGGGTCGTTAGCGGGGTTCAGGCAGATTTCGGGGCCGGGCGCGCCATAGAGGTTGGCCATGAACTCGACCGTGGCCCGTTCGACCAGGGCGCGGACCGCCAGTTGCGTCGGCTCCATCCCGCCGGTGCCGGCCGAGATGTCGAAGACGTTGCCGTTCAGGAAGTCGAAGACGCCCGCCGAGATTTCGCGCCCGATGATCTGCTTCTGATAGGAGACGACATCGACGACCTCGAGCGTGGTCGTCTGGACCAGGCGCAGATCCATGGCGATGTTCATCACATAGACGCGGTGATTGACGATGCCCGAGCCGGGTCGGTTGCTGTCCACCTCGCCGCCGGCGATGTCGAAGCCGCCGGAGCGGATGTTGTAATTCACCTCAGTGATGCCGCCGACGACATAGAAGTCAGAGCCCGGCACCTGGCCTGCCAGGATACGGCGGTACTGGGTGTCCTCTGGCCCCTTGGCGTCGGGAGCCTGGTCGCCGATTAGCTTGTTGTTGGCGTAGCGCAGCTCAAGCTCGGACACCGAGGTGTCGTAGCGTTCGACGATGCGGGCGCCGGCCTTGGCCAGCGCCGAGTTGGCCATCAGGGAGGCGCCGCCGGTGATCTGGCGACCGCCATCGGACGACACCGTGCCGGTGTAGTCGCTGATCCGGCCCACGGCCATGCGCGGCGAGGGCAGGTTGTAGCGACGGGCGTAGTCGGCCAGGCAATACAGCGCGGCGGAATAGGGCGTGGGGTTTGCGGTCACCGGCGCATTGCCGATCGGCGTCGCATATTGCCCCGACGGACCCGCGACGGGGCTGACGCAGCCGGCGAGCAGAAGGGCGACGGCCGAGACGGCGGCGGACCCCTTGATGAGATGACGGCGGCTCATGGCAGGTTGATATTCCCGTTCAGGGCCGTACCGGCGTTGATGGCGCCGGTATTGGTCTGGGTCGAGTTGACGATGACGGTGTTCCGGCTGCCCTGGACCACCACGTTCAGCTGATTGCCGATGGCGGTGGAGCCGCCGATGGTCGTGCCGCCGTTGCTGGACGCGCCTGCGCCGGCATAGGCCGAGGCCGCGCCGCCGGACTGGCTGGAATAGGATGAAGCGCCGGACTGGATGATGCCGTTGACGATCAGACGATTGCCGTTGGCGTCACGCGTATAGCCGGTCGCCGCCGTATTGGCGGCCGTTCGCGCGCCGCCATAGCCCTGCTGGAAGCGCGAAGCGCCGCCCGAACCCGTCGACTGCGCAATCGCCGGCACGCTCGCAGCGGCGGCGAAGGCCATGACGGCGGTGGATACAAACAGCCTCTTGGCGGGCATTCCGGGGTTCCTCGCGCACAAACGAACGCCGGACCACGAGCGTGATCCGCACCCCAACCTGCATTAAGGTTATTAAGAAGCGCTTGATGTGACGCAGGTCACTGAGCATTTGTGGCGTCATGTCAGACGCATCCGGTCGATTCGATCCGCCGAACAGCCGCCCGGCGCGAGAGCCGATGTTCAACGTGCCGCTGGTCGTGCTGCTTATCGTGGCATCGATGCCGACGCTGTATCTGTTCCAGCGCGACCTGCCCGAAATGGGCATGAGCATGGCGTTTGCGCCCATTGATCTGGAACGGGGACGGTGGGGCGGGCTGCTCACGGCCATGCTGCTGCACGGCGGCTGGACACACGCGATCATGAATGCGGTGGCGGCGCTGGCGTTCGGGACGCCGGTGGCGCGGCTGTTCGGGACCAAGGTTGGTCCGACGGTCTTTCTGCTTTTCTATCTGGTCTGCGGCGTGTTGGCGTCGTTGGGCTATGGACTGATCCACTGGGGATCCAGCGAGCCGATGGTCGGTGCGTCCGGCGCCGTCTTCGGCCTGATCGGCGCCGCGACACGACTGCTGGGCGGACAGGGCAGGGTCCTGCCGATGGGTGATCGCCGCGTGATCGGCGCGGCCATCACCTGGATGGCGGTCAACGCCGTGACCGGAATGATTGGCGGACTACCCGGCGCCGAAGGGGCCAGGATCGCCTGGGAGGCCCACGCGGTCGGCTTCATCGTTGGCTTTTTGGCCATCGGTCCCTTGGGGCGGATGTTCGGAACGGGCGCCGCGCCTCATCCTTGAGGCGCGTTGATTCCGGACGGGGGGTGAGCGATCATCGCTCCCTGAGCGGCCCTGTCGCCATTCCGGCCCTGCGGTCGTCTCTTATAGAGAGAAGGGACCGCGATGTTCGTCGCCGAAATCCTCAAGACCAAGGGAAACGCTGTCTTCTCCATCGCGCCGGATATGACGGTGACGCAGGCGTGCGCAGAATTGGAGCAGAAGCGGGTAGGGGCGCTGGTCGTCTGTGACGGCGACCGCGTGGTCGGCGTGTTTTCCGAACGCGATGTGGTCAAGGCGTTGGCGGCCGATGGCGCCGAGGCGCTGGCGCGTCCTGTCGCCGACTATATGACGGCCAAGGTGATCTATGCCGAACCGGCCGAGGAGATGTCGGCCTTGATGACCCGAATGACCGATCGGCGCATCCGGCATCTGCCGGTCATGCAGGCGGATCGTCTGGTCGGCGTCATCTCCATCGGCGACGTGGTGAAGTGCCAGATCGCCGAACACGCCCATGAGGCCGAGAGCTTGCGGACCTATATTGCAGGCTGAGAGGCGCGTGCGCCGCTGGCCGATTCCGGTTTTGCGAGAAACTTCCCCCGGACTGTCAGAATCCGCTTGCTGACAAATCCGCCTCTCCGTATAGAGCCGCCTCGCTCGGAAACGGGCCGGCCGGCGGGGCGGCGGGGATGACAATCTCCACTGTCCCACGGAAGAAAGAAGCGAAAAACTTCTTGCTTTCATCGGTTGGTTTCACTAGGTTCCGCGCTCCAATCGAATCGCCGACGGGTTTTCAGAGGTAAGCCT
>NZ_LMOY01000003.1:0-17267 GCF_001423685.1 Brevundimonas sp. Leaf168
GGCATAACCTTCATACGTCCGGCCCCAACGGTCGTCCTGCGGTACGGCCAGGGTCGGGCCAAAGGTCCAGTCGGCGCCGGTCACAGCGACTTCCAGCGCGGTCGCCTCGCCGATGCGGCGGATTAGGTCAGGATCGCGCGCGGCGCCCAGGCCGATGTTGTGCGGAAAGATGGTGGCGCCGACGATATTGTTGTGACCGTGCACCGCGTCGATGCCGTAGATCAGCGGCACCTTGGCGCCCGGACGCTGGGCCGCCGCCGCACGGAAGGCCTGAGCCAGTTCGACCCATTTCTGGGCCGAGGCGCGCTCGTCCCCGCCCGGCGAAGAGTTGCCGCCCGCCAGGATCGAGCCCAGCGGATAGGTCAGCAGGTCTTCAGGCTTGATGGAGGCGATGTCCGCCTGGATCGTCTGGCCGACCTTCTCCTCCAGCGTCATCCTGCTCATCAGTTCGGTGACGAAGGCTTCCGTCGCCGCATCCGTCATCGCAGCCGGTGAGGCTGCGCGGGGCCAAAGCGCCGGGTGGGCGCGCGTCGCGTCGGTCACAATGGAGGCCTGGGGCGTGACGGCCTTAACCGGCGACGTCCGGGTCGCTCCCGTTGCCGCGCAGGCGGCGGTTGCGAGCGCGACGCCAAGTGCGAGGGCGGAAACAGCGCTGCGGCGCGCGTTCGGGATACGGAGGGTCATGTCGGGTCCGTCGGGCTGTCGGCGAAACTATGTGGCGAAAAACCCGGCGCGACCATTCAGGCCGCACCGGAAGTTCGCTCAGGGTGTGAAAAAATCCAGGCGTCGCCCCCCCCGCGCCGAAAGCGGCGAAATCCGTTTGAACCCGAGGTTCGCTCCCGACACGTCGTTGATCGACGCCTTGATTTTTACAGACGCAACTTGATGCACCTATGACAATGATGTCAACTACTGAAGTTAGCGCTAACATTGAGCGATGGAGCAACGTCGCCGGTGAGGGAGGAACGGCGGCATGACGACAGGCGTGACACGACGCACAGCCGGCTTAATGGCGTTTACCGCCGGGGCCATGGCGACCGCCGGTCGTGTGCAGGCAAGCGAACGTGGTCCCTATGTATGGCGCAATGTCGTCGTGGGCGCAGGCGGCTTCATTCCCGGCATCGTATTCAGTCCGATCGAGCGAGGCCTGGCCTATGCGCGGTCGGACATGGGCGGCGCCTATCGGTTCGACGCGGCCGCCGGTCGCTGGTCGCCGCTGATGGACTCCAGTCCCCGGTCCGGCGATTTCGGGATCGAGAGCATCGCCGCCGATCCGGTCGATCCCAACATCGTCCACGCAGCAGCGGGCGTTCACAGGGACGACCCCGGCGTGATGCTGCGCTCGACCGATCGTGGCGAGACATGGCGGCGAACCGACGTGCCCTTCCGCATGGGCGGAAATGAAGACGGCCGTGGTCTGGGCGAACGGCTGGCGATCGATCCCAACGACAACCGCATCCTCTATTTCGGATCCCGCCACGACAGCCTGCAGCGTTCCACCGACGGCGGCGCAAGCTGGCGCAAGGTGGACGGGTTTCCGCTCGAGGGCCTAGGAACGCCCAGCGACCGCGCCACCCACGGCGGGCTGAGCTTCGTCGTCTTCGATCCGCGCAGCGGTCGGCGCGGTCAGGGTTCGAAGACGCTCTTCGTCGGCGTCGCCGATCCGCACGAACATGCCCTCTATCGCTCCGACGACGCCGGTCGGACCTGGCAGGCCGTGGCGGGCGGGCCGCGCGCCGAACTGTCGGCGGCCAAGGCGGAGTTGGACGATCGCGGCGTCCTCTATGTGACCTGCACCATAGGCATCGGACCGAATGGGGTGACGGACGGCGCGGTCTGGCGGCTGGATACGAATACTGGCGCCTGGACCGACATCAGCCCGCCCCGACCGTCCGGCGGCTTCATGGGGATCGCGCTGGATCGTAAACGTCCGGGCGTGCTCATGGTCTCGACGCTCAACCGTTGGCGGCCGGGCGACACTATCTGGCGCAGCACCGACGACGGCCGAAGCTGGATCAGCCTGCGAGAGGCGGCCCGCCACGACGTCAGCGCGACCCCCTATCTGAATTGGGGCAACGACCGGCCGGACTTCGGCTGGTGGATCGCGGCCTTGGCGCTGGATCCGTTCGACGGGGACCGGCTGGTCTATGCGACAGGGGCCACCGTCTATGAGACGCGCAACCTGTCTGTCGCCGACCGCGAACAGCCGACAGACTGGACCCCATGGGTCGAGGGAATCGAACAGACGGCCGTCATCACCCTGGTCAGTCCGCCGAAGGGACCGCAACTGCTGACCGGCTTCGGCGACATATCCGGCTTCGCCCATGAAGACCTGAACCGCTCGCCCCAGCGCCAGTTCACCACCCCCGTCTTCGCCAACACCAATCAGATCGACTATGCGGGCGCCGCGCCCGACATCGTGGTGCGCAGCGGCACGCCGCACGAAGGCGTGGCCTCGGAGGGGCATGATGGCTCGACCCTGGCCTGGTCCGACGATGCCGGGCTGACCTGGAAGCCGCTGGGCCGACCCCGGCCGGCTTCGGGCGAGGCGCCGGTCGTCGCCGACAATCCGCGCATGGACCTGTATCGCGACGCGCCGATCACGGTGTCGGCGGACGGTTCGACCTTCGTGCTGGCGACGCCCCAGGTCGTCTGGTCGCGGGATCAAGGCCGGACGTGGAAGCCCACGGCGGGCCTGCCGCCTTTGCTGCGGCCGGTGGCCGACCGCAAGGATCCGATGCTGTTCTACGCCCTGGATTTCCGCACCGGCGCCTGGTTCGTCAGCGTGGACGGCGCCGAGAGCTTCGCCGCCGTGCCGTCGCGCGGCCTGCCCGCGAACATCGCCGATGATCTCCCGACCTGGCGCGAGACCGCCTTCCCGCTGAAGGCGACGCCCGATCATGAGGGCGATCTGTGGTTCGTATCGCGCAGCGGCCTTTATTACAGCCGCGACGGCGGTCAGCGGTTCGACCGGATTGATGGGGGGCTGAGCGTCGAGATGATGGACTTCGGCAAGCCGCGCGCCGGTTCGACCTACCCTGCCCTGTTCGCCATTGGCGCGCAGGGTCCGGTGCGGGGCGTGTTCCGTTCCGACGACAAGGGACGGACGTGGATCCGCGTCAACGACGACCGCCACGAATATGGACGACGGTTCAGGGCCGTCGCCGGCGATCCGCGCGTCTTCGGCCGGGTCTATGTCGCCACCGACGGGCGCGGCGTCGTCTATGGAGAACCGGCATGACCCTGTCTCGACGTGGACTGCTGGGCGCGGGGGCGTCGGCTTCGATGCTGGGGGCCTGCGCGACGACGCCGAGCGCCGCGACGGCCGGTCCGTTCAAGCCGACCTGGGACAGTTTGGCGGCGGGCTATCGGACGCCGGACTGGTTCCGGGACGCCAAGTTCGGCATCTGGTCACATTGGGGGCCGCAGTGCGTGCCGGAGGCCGGCGACTGGTACGGCCGGCAGATGTATATCCAGGGCAACCCCTTCTACGAGCACCACGTCGCGACCTACGGCCACCCCAGCCGGTTCGGTTTCATGGAGTTGATCGACCAGTTCAAGGGCGACAAGTGGGATACCGAGGGCCTGCTGGACCTCTATCAGGCGGCGGGCGCCCGCTACATCATGTCGATGGCCAACCACCACGACAATCTGGACCTGTTCGACAGCAGCCATCACGCCTGGAACACGATGCGGGTCGGGCCCAAGCGCGACATCGTCGGCACATGGGAGAAGGCTGTGCGGGCGCGGGGCCTCCGGTTCGCCGTGTCGAACCACGCTGCGCACGCCTGGCATTGGTGGCAGACGGCGTACGGCTATGACGCCGAAGGCCCGCTGAAGGGCGTACGCTACGACGCGGCGCGGCTGACCAGAGCGGACGGCGCCGGCAAATGGTGGGACGGGCTGGACCCACAGGAGCTCTATACCGGCCCGACCTTCGCTCCGCCCGACGGCATCGGCTCCATCGCCGAGATGAACGCCTGGCACGATGCGCGCGACGGCCAGTGGATCGAGACGCCGCCCACGAACAACCCGGCCTTCGTGCGGTCTTGGGTTCTGCGCCAGCGCGACCTGATCACCAAATACAAGCCGGACATGGTCTATTTTGACAACTACGGCCTGCCGCTGGGGCGGTACGGGCTGGAGGCGACGGCCGAGTTCTACAACGCCTCTCTGGCCTGGCGGGGCGAACTGCCGGTCGTGAACGGCAAGCGGCTGGACGACCGTCAGCGCAAGGCGATCACCGAGACGGTCGAGCGCGGCTTCTCGGACAGCCTGAAGCCTGAGCCGTGGCAGACCGACACCTGTATCGGCGACTGGCACTACAACCGCGCCCGCTTCACCGGCCACTCCTATGTCCCGGCCCACAGCGTGGTGCAGCGGCTGGTGGATGTGGTGTCGAAGAACGGCAACCTGATGCTGAACATCCCCCAGCGCGGCGACGGGTCGATCGACAGCGACGAGCGCCAGATCCTAACGGACATCGCCGCCTGGATGACGGTCAACGGCGAGGCCATTTTCGACACCCGCCCCTGGCGCATCTATGGCGAGGGACCGACGGCCGTGGTCGCCGGGATGCATGGCGAGGGGGCGGCGCGGCCATGGACTGGCCAGGACGTCCGCTTCACCACCAAGGGCCAGACCCTCTACGCCTTCGCGCTGGACTGGCCGCAGGACCGGAAGATGGTCGTGCGGGCGCTGACCCAGCAGGTGGGGCGTGTCGAGGCGGTCGAACTGCTGGGCGGCGGCGCCCTGCCCTTCCGTCAGACGGACGAGGGTTTGACCATCGACCTGCCGGCCCAACGGCCCGTCGCCACAGCGCCCGCCATGAGGCTGAGGGGCGCGGGGCTAGTCTGACCGCTTAGCGGATCTCCGCCTCGAACGGAACCGCCGGTAGACCGGCCGGGCCGTAAATGTTGCAGACCGGGCTGTCGGCCCAGCAGAAGCGGACCTTGAGGTCGCTCGCGCCGGCGGACGACAGCACCACCTCGTTTTGTGAAAGCGTCGCGTCGACGAAGCGGCAGGCGTCGTCGGCCCCGCACAGCTCGAACCCGACGAGGCGGTTCGATCCATAGACGACCAGCTGAGCCGAGGCGGCGTAGCGGACGTGGACGCCGTCGGCGGCGCGGGTCACAGACACCGGCTGCGGCGAGACGGGCTGCGTCTCGCCGTCGAGACGACGGGCCTCCAGCGCCAGGCGGCGCCCCACTTCCAGCTTGTTGGTGGGATGGATGTCGTAGCGGTCGCCGATGTCGATAGCGACGGCGAGGCCCGCCAGAGGATCGGCGTTGACGACCGTGCGCTGGCTTTCGCGCAGGGCCGCCCAATAGGAGTTGGTCGGCTGGCTGGCCATCGGGCCGAAGTTGGCCAGTTGCACCACCAGCATCCGCATGTCGGGGTTTTCGAACCGGGCGCGCCAGTCGGCGAACAGGGCGGGCAGCAGGCGGCGATAGCCGACATAGTCGCCGATGTTCGACTCGCCCTGGTACCAGGCCATGCCCTTCAGGCCATAGGCGCCCAGGGGTTCGATCATGCCGTTGTAAAGGGTCGTCGTGCCGCTGCCGCCGATCCAGGGCGTGCGCGGAGGGTTGGGCAGGTCGCCCAGCGGGGCCGCGACCCGGTGACGCCAGCCCGACGACAGGCTGACGGCCGTGCCGTCTGCGAGCACCAGGCGCTTGTTCGCCGCCGGTCCCCAGGCGCCGCCGCCGCCGTTCGTGTCCAGCACGCCGACCGAGATCAGATTGCGGCCGGCCTTCAGCGTTCCTGCAGGTAAGGCGTAGGTGCGCGGCGTGTCCCAGCCCTGCTGGCCGCCCACGTATCGGCCGTTGACCCAGGTGACGTCGGCGTCGTCCACGGGCCCCAGCTCCAGCGTCGCGGCCTGACGGGCCTGGGCGGCGGTCAGTTCGATTTCCTTGCGCAGCCAGACGATGCCGTCGAAGGTGGCCAGCCCCGGCACGGTGGACTCCCAGAAACCCTCGGCCGGGATCGGCGCCCAGTCGGCGTCGTTCGTGCGCGCCAGATGCCAGCCCTGTTTCGTGCCGGGATCGTTGGCCCGCCACCAGTCCTGGGTCACACGCCGCCAGATCGCGTCGCCCTGGGCCGGATCGCGGGCGTAGGCGTCCAAGGCCTTCAACGCCTGCTGATGGCCGCCCAGCTTTTCGACGGCGTCGCGGCTCAGCCAATCCTCGATGATCGACCCGCCCCAGGAGGCGGCGATCAGGCCGACCGGCACGTCTTCGGCCCGACGCAGGTCGCGGCCCATGAAATAGCAGGCGGCCGAGAAATCACGCACGCTTTGCGGGCTGGTGACGCGCCACTGGCCGACGGCGCGAGGCGTTGCGGACGGCGCCGGCAGGCTGGAGCGACCGACCAGGAAGAGGCGGATATTGGCGTCGTTCGCGGCGCCGATCTCGCTCTCCGCATTCGTGGCCTGACGGACGGCGAACTCCATGTTCGACTGGCCTGAACACAGCCAGACATCCCCGATCATGATGTCGGAGACGCTCTGGCTCGCGCCGCCCGACTGGGCCGTCAGGACATAGGGGCCGCCGGCGGTCAGGGTCGGAAGGGTCGCACGCCAGACGCCGTCGGCGCCGGCCGTCGCCTGGATCTGCGCTTGGCCCAGGCCGACCGAGACGGCGGCGCCGGGCACGGCCCTGCCCCACACCTTGATCGGACGGCCGCGTTGCAGGACGGCGTGGTCCTGGAACATGGGGTCGAAAAGCGTAGGCGTGGCGGCCGTCTGGGGCTGGACCTGCGCCTGGGCGGGCGGCGCCCCCGTAAGCGCGGCGACAGCCGCAGCGGCAAGCAAGAACGAGCGCATCCGCGCCTCCTATCTGTCCGCCGCAGCGGAAAGTTCGAAATTGCACTGCACCCCGAAATGGCGTGCAAAGTGCAAGACAGTGCAATTTCCGGCCGTCCGACCATCAGCCGAAAGGCCAAGTGAATTCTTCGCCGCCGTCGGGATCGGGGGCCGAGGATGTCAAAGATCAGGTCCCGATCATAAGGCCGCTGGACACCCTGTATGGGAAGCGCCCCGATCTTTCTTCAAAGTCTCGTCAAGACAACAGGTTGAGCATCGACATCGTGTCCTATGTCGATGCTCTGTCTCGATCTAGCGCCGAACCTCCACGGCCTGTCCGTCGTACTGGATCGTCTTGGCCGGGGCGGCGTCGAAGTTGCCGACATCGGCGCCCGGCCCGCTGACGAAGCGCACATTGATGGTGCGGTTCGCCGGCATGGTCGGATACGAACCCGTCCGCGCGCCGATGGTCAGGACGCCGGTCGCATCGTTCCAGGTCATGGGGATTTTGGAGAACTCGCCGCGCTCATAGGCGTAGGTCGTGCCCTGATCCTCATACAGCGAGAACGAACCGTTGGCGCCGGTATAGACGATAAGCGTCAGCGGGCCGTCCAGTTTCTCGGCCGTGTACTGGATCGCCGGGCCGGTGGGCAGGATGGAGCCGGCGCGGACGAAGACCGGGATCTTGTCCTCGGGCGCCTGGACCGTGACGGAACGACCGCCCGCGAACTTCTGGCCCGTCAGCATGTCGTACCAGTCGGCGCCTTGCGGGAAATAGACCGAGCGGCTGCGCGCCTTGTATTCCGTGACCGGGGCAACCAGCAGGGCATGGCCAAACAGATACTGGTCGTTGATGTCGCGCGCCTTGAGGTCGGACGGGAAGTCCATGACCAGGCCGCGCATGATGGTGGCGTCACGCTGATAGACGTCGCCGGCCAGGCTGTAGATGTAGGGCATCAGCCGGTAGCGGGTCCGCAGCTGGGCGGCATAGGCGTCGTAGAGCGGCGTGCCGGGCTGGGCCAAGTTGTAGACCTCGCGCAGCGGGAACTCGCCGTGCGAACGGAAGATCGGCGACCAGGCGCCAAACTGGAACCAGCGCAGGTTCAGCTCGTCCCATTCGGCCTTGTCCTCGGGCTTCATGCCGGCGGGATTGGAGTAGCGCGTCTCGACCGCGAAGCCGCCGATGTCGTGGGTCCAGTTGGCCAGGCCCGACAGGCCGGTGTTCACGCCCGCCGAGATCTGGTCCTTCAGATTGTCCCAGCGCGCCACCACGTCGCCCGACCACAGGGTCGAGCCGGTGCGTTGCAGGCCGCCCCAGGCAGAGCGGGTCAGGATATAGGTCCGCTCGTCGCCCTTCTCGCGCCGGAAGTTGTTGTAGACGTTCTCGGCGTTGACCAGCGGATAGGAGTTGAAGACATAGGCGCCGGGACCGATGGCGGTCGGCCCCATGCGCAGGGTCCGCTCGGGAATGTCCAGATTGGAGTGCATGTCCGGCTCGACCGAATCCAGCCACCAGCCGTCGAAGTTCATGCCCTTGAAGCTGTCGGACATCTGCTTCCAGTACAGGTCGCGGGCGGCGGGCAGATACGGGTCGTAGAAGCTGTTGGCGTAGCCGGGTCCGACCCAGTCGCGCGCGCCGACATCGACGTTGCGGGTATACATGCCGCCGATGGCGTCCAACTGCTTGTAGTGATCCGTCGTCGGATAGAATTTTGGCCAGACCGAAATGATGATGTTGGCGTTCATGTCGTGAACGTCCTTGACCATCTGGGTCGGGTTCGGGAAGCGCGCGGGGTCGAAGTGGTGTGAGCCCCAAGCGTTTTCAGGCCAGTAGAACCAGTCCTGAACGATGTTGTCGATCGGCAGCCCCAGCTCGCGATAGCGCCGTACGACGCCGGTGACCTCGTCCTGGGTGTTGTAACGCTGGCGGCTCTGCCAGAAGCCGTAGGCCCAGCGGGGCAGCATCACCGACTTGCCGGTCAGACCGCGATAGTTCGAGATCACTCCGTCCAGATCGTCGCCGCCGATATAGTAGTAGTCGATGGCCGTGCCGACTTCCGAGGCCAGGCTGAGCGCGCCCTGATCGGCGGCGGGCAGCGGATCCTGGTGACGCAGCGAGATATAGCCGTCTTCGGGGATCCATTCGATCTTGATCGGCACGCGCGTATTGGCGGCCATCTGGACCTGGAAGTCGTGATCGAACGGGTTCCAGTTCTGGCGCCAGTTGTCCTCGACCATCCGCCCATCGATCCAGACCTTGGCGTAGCCCGAGGAGTAGAGGCGGAACTTGTGCAGGCCGGCGGTCGCGGTTTCCAGCGTGCCTTCCCAGACGACCTTGACGCCCGCCTGGCCGGGCTTGCCCATGTCGCCGGTCTGGACCGGCTGGCCCGGTTGCGACTTGAAGCCCTCGGGCCAGCGCGACCATTCGCGGATGAACTCGTAGTTCACCTCGGTTTCCTGACGCTGAACCTTGAGCTGGTCATTCTGATAGTAGCTGGCGGTCAGGCCGCCAAACCGGCCAGTGGCGTCGCGGACGATGAACTGGTCCGCAATCATGCCGTAGGGGCGCGGGTCGCCGAAGCGCGTGATCGAGTTGTTGTCCCACAGGACGCCGTAGTTGCGGCTGGACACCACCAAAGGAATGCCGACGTCGATGTTGTGCTGGGCCAGCTGAACGTCGTGACCCTTGTAGTTCATCACGCCCTGCTGGTGCTGACCCAGGCCGTAGAAGGCCTCGTCGTCGGGGCTTTCCCAGACCTGACGCGTGGCCAGGAAGCGGTGATTGCCCTGCTGGTCCTCGACCGTGACGGGGCTGAGTTCGCGGCTGCCGGGCCGCTCCTTCAGCACCTCTTGGCCGTTTTCGTCGAGGAAGCGAACGGCGCCGGTCTCGCGCGAGACTTCCGCCGTCGCCTCGGCGGTCTTCAGCACGACCAGGTCGCCGCGGGTCTCGATCTGGAACGGCGTCGTGGTCGAGGGCTGGGCCGTGACCATCAGGCTGGCGGGCAGTTCGAGGTCCGCATTCTCGGTCGCGGTGACGCGGATGGTCTCGGGACCATAGACCTCAAGCCGGACGCGGCGGGCGGCGCCCTCGGCCGGTGTGACGACGATGCCGCTGGCCGTGCGTTCGAACGCGGCCTGCTGGATGGCCCCGGCGGAGGCGCCGTTCATCAGCCCCTGCCCTGCGCAGGCGGCCAAAGGGGCGGTCATCAGGGCGGCCAGGAACAGGCGGCGGGCGAGGGTCGGGATCATGGCGGGCGCTCGCGTTACTCTTGCAGGGTTCAGTAGGTGGCCGTGACGACGCGCAGCAGCTGCGGTCGATCGGTGGAGAAGTTCAGGCCGTAATCGACCTGGTCGCCGTTCCAGATGCGTTCGAACACCCATTTGCCAGCGTCGTCGAAATGGCCTTCCTCGACGCGCAGGACCATGCGGCGCTTGCCGTCGGTCGAAGGCTTGGCGGCGAAGTCGATGCGGATGCGGTGACCGGCCAGGATGAATTGACCCGGCTCGATCTCGGCGATGGCGATGGCCCCGTTCGGCTGGGCCGAGGCGGCGGGCACGTCATTGGGATCGATAGGCTGGCTGCTCGGTCCGAACTGCCAGCGCTGATAGCCAGTTGTGGCGGTCCAATCGCCCAGGTCGATGACCTCGGGCTTGCGGTCGTCGGGTTCGGCTGCGCCCCAGACCTTGCCCTCGAAGGCCAGACGCGCCCAGGTGCGCTGCCACGGTCCGATCAGGCGATAAAGGTTGCGGAACGGCTCCAGCGTCTTCTCGGTGATCTCCTTGGCGCCCAGCGGATAGTTGGAATAGCCGGTGCAATCGATGCCGAAGGGCGAAAAGCCGATGCCGCCCCGACCCAGCGTCTCCATCAGATAGCGGGCGTACTGGGTGTCGCTGCCGGTCTCGGCGACGAACAGGGCGTTGTCGGGGCGGGTGTAACGATCCAGGTGGGCTTCGTATTCGCCCGACTTACGCGTGTAGATGTCGGGCGACAGGAAATCGATGGACGGGGCCGCCGCCTTCCAGATCTCGATCACGTTCCATGTCGGACCGCCGGACGCATAGGTGGCGGGATCCTGATCGTTCGTCGGGTCGCGCAGGGCGGCGTTGACGTACATCGGCAGCGGATATTCCGCCTTGCCGGCGGCGGCGACCTGACCGACGTAGCGACCGATGGACCAGGCGTGGAAGAACTCGTCCGCATCCTTGCCGAAGACGGCGGCCCACGTTCCGGGGGCCTTGCCGGTGCGGTCCAGCAAGGCCTGGGGCACGGGACCGTTGAAGGCGACGCGGGCGGCGGGGGAATAGTCGCGCACGGGGCCGTAGGTGCCGACCTCGTTCTCGGGCTGGACCATGATGACGGTGCGCTCGCGCTCGTCGACCTGGCGGATGTGACGCATCAGGGCGGCGAAGGCGCGGGCGTCGGCGGCCAGCGTCTCGGCACCGTAGGGCGACAGGGCGTAGCTTTCCTTGCCACTCTTCTCGATCAAATGGGGGAAACGCTCGGGGTTCAACTTGACCCAGGCGGGGGCATAGGCCGGGGCAGTGTTCTTCCAGGTGGCGAACCACAGGAAGACGACGCGCATATCATTGGCGCGGGCCTGTTCGATGGCGTGATCGACAAAGGAGAAGTCGAAACGCCCCTCCTCCGGCTCGATCTGCTCCCAGCCCAGCGGGATCTGGACTGTATTGGCGCCGATATAGCGCAGCGCCGGCCAGGCCTGAGCCAGCGGCGCCGGATAGTTGGACGAGTTGTTGACCTGTCCGCCCAGGATGGTGAAGGGCGCGCCGTCGATCATCAGGGCGTGACGACCATTTCGCTCGACCAGTTGCGGAATGGGCGACTGAGCCAGAACCGGCGAGGCCGCTGCGGCGACCAGAGCCGCAGCAGACAAGGCTGCGGCGAGCCCGCGTGTGAAATAGCCCATCGCCGCCTCCCAACGTCGACAAGAAAAAGATCGGGGCGCCGACGACCACCAGCGCCCCGTTGCCCAAGCCGATCAGAAGGCGGCGCGCAGCACCACCGCGATCCGGCGGTCGGTATCGACCCAGTTATAAGGCGGTTTGCGGGTCTCGCTGCCCACCTTCAAGACCGTCCGTTCGTTCAGGATATTGGTCGACTGTACGCCGATCTTAATGTCCTTGGTCAGGTTATAGAAGATCGAGCCATCCAGTTGGCCGTAGTCGCTGGCCCATACCGGCGCATTCACGTTCGCCGCCGAGGTCGTCAGCAGATATTCCTCGCGCCAGTTGTAGGCCAAGCGCGCGGAGATGCCGTACTTCTCATACAGGATGGCGGCGTTGTAGCTGGTGCGAGACATGCCCTCGAGCGGCAGGGTGCTGTCTGCGGCGGCGCCGTTCTGGGTCGTGTCCAGGATGTTCTGGCTGGTGTTCTTGCCGCCGTCCGAGCTGATGTAGGTGAAGTTGCCCTGGAAGCCGAGGCCGCTGAAGGCGCCCGGCAGGAAGTCGAAGAACTGCGAATAGGCCAGCTCGAAGCCGTCCACCGTGCCCTCGGCGCCGTTGGTGTAGCGCGTGATCAGGAAGTCGTAGGTGACGCCGCCGTTGGTGATCGACTGCGTTTCCGTGCCGGTGAAGATGTAGTCCTTGATGTCCTTGTGGAAGGCCGCGAACGTCAGGCTTCCGGTGGGCGCGAAATACCACTCCAGGCTGGCGTCGTAGTTCGTCGCCGTGATCGGACGCAGCGCCGGATTGCCGCCCACGCCGGTGAAGGGCGTGGTTGGGTTCAGGGTGTAGCCGTCGGGCTGGAAGTTGATCGACAGGTTGGTGAACGGCTGGAGCTGATACATCTCGGGCCGCACCATGGCGCGCGAGATCGCAAAGCGAGCCTGCAGGGTGTCGCTGAGGAACCCACGCAGGTTCAGGCTGGGCAGCCAGTTGGTGTAGCTGCTTTCGACCGGCTGTCCGTCCAGGGATCCGCCGTTCACGAACCGAACCGCCTGATTGAAGGCCGCACAGTTGGCGCCCGGCGCGTTGGCTGGCGGACAGGCGCCCTGGATGGACGGCAGGGTGGTCACCGTGTTGGAGGTGGTCTTGGTGTCCACCGCGCGCAGGCCGATGTTGCCGTCGAAGGCGCGGCCGAAGAAGCCGGTGTCATTGCCGAACCGGGCATAGACGTAAGCGGCCTGCGTCTTCTCGGTCAGCTCCGTGATGCCGCCGTTGCCGCCGCCAAGGCGATAGCTTTCATAGTCGTCGCTGAGCGGCGTCCAACCCCAGCCCGAGCTCTCTGTGTTGCGCAGGATATCGTAGGCATAGGCCGTGCCCTGGTTCAGCAGGCTTTCAGCCGGGAACCACGCCACGCCCGGAACCGGCGCATCGCCGCGGAAGAAGTTGTCGAAACGATAGAGGGTAGACGAGTTCGGCAGACGCGGGTCCTGCGTGCCGCCCGGATAGCCCGTGTCGTCCAGATAAACGACTGCGCCGCCGCCGTTGCCCCAGTACTGGTTGGACAACAGGCCCCAGTTATAGCCGGTCTGGCGGTTGGTGTAGTTCTTCTCGGTGCCGCGAACGCCGAAGGCGACGGATTTGAAGAAGGACGAGTTCTCGTCGAAGTCGTAACGGGCGTCCAGGCGACCCGCCAGTTCGTCGGCTTCGTTGTCCTCGATGTGATCCATGGCCGCCGCCCACCAGTAGGCGGACTTGTCTTCAGGCGTGCCGCCGGTGGAGGTCACGGTCGGCAGATCGCCGTCGATGGTGATCGACAGGTCCGGACGGTTCTGAAGCTGAGTGAAGGCCGTCATCGAATAGATTTCGGCCGAGGACTTCACATATTGCAGATCGCCCGAGAACGACCAGGCGCCGCCAGGCGTGTACTGGAAATTCAGCGCGACATCGCTGGTCTTCTTGGTGTCGTCGCCGACGCGGGTGTCGGTGTTCCAGGTCGCGGCCGGAATATTGCCGCTCAGGAAGACGTTCTGGTCGTCATACCGATAGCTGGAGTTGGGCGAGACGATGCTGTCGGTGCCCAGCGCATATTCGACATTGTAGGCGTCGGCCTGCGAAGCCAGACCCTGCAGGGTGAACAGCCACTGATCGTTCGGGCGCCATTGGGCGGCCAGTGCGACGGCGGTGCGCTTCTGCTCCCAGTCGATCGTGCGCCAGCCCAGATATTTGGGCACGAACACAGTCTCGCCAGCCGTTCCCGAACCATCGGTGCTGGCGTTGCCGGCGTTGAGGGTCACGGGATCATAGCGGTCGACCGAGATCGAATCCGTGCGGTTGCCGACGTTGGAAACGCTGACGTTGGCCAGCAGGCCGATCTCGCCGATGCCGGTTTGCCAACGATCGGTCGCCAGGATGCTGCCCGACCAGAAACCTTTTTCGGACAGGTCGCCGTAGTTGTAGTCGGCGTTGATCGCCAACAGCGGGTCGCTGTTGTCGAAGGGAACCCGGGTCCGCAGATTGGTCGTGCCGGCGATGCCGCCCTCGATCATGTTCGCCGCGACGTTCTTGTAGACGTCCACGCCGGCGAGCAGGTCCGCCGACACGTCCTCGAAGCTGAGCCCGCGACCGTTCGAGGCCGAGAAGATGTCGCGGCCGTTGGTTTCGGAACGCACCCACGACAGGCCGCGGATGAAGACGCCGCCGCCCTCTGCCGCCAGACGGGCCGGATCGCGTGCGGCGTTCGTGCGCTGAAGGGTGACGCCTGGAATGCGCTGCAAGGCCTCCGACACCGAGCGGTCCGGCAGGGCGCCGATATCCACGGCGGTCACCGAATCGACGATGACCTCTGAGTTCTTCTTGATGGCCTGGGCCGAGCGGAGCTGGGCGCGGATGCCGGTGACCACGACCTCATCGACCGTCGTCGCATCATCCGACTGGGCCGGGGCCTGTTGGGCCAACACGGCGGTCGGCAGCGTCGCCGCGACCGTAAGCAAGGATGCTCCGCAAAGCAGAGCGACGCGACGAACGTGATTTTGACGAGACATCGGTCTCAGAACCTTCCTGCTGGTCGCGCCCGTCGCTTATTGACGACGTAGGGCGACATCCCTCCCGACGTGAACTCACCCACCCTTCGATGGCATGATCACCTTTCAAGGATGCACAAGTTTTCATGAGCTGAAAAGCATTTTCTGTTAGCGCTACCACAATAGCGCCGCGACGATCCTTGGCTATTAGATGCCGACACAGGATCCGCGCCAAGCGGGCGACGGGGAAGAAGCATGAGCGACCAGCCAGAACCGGTGCGCCACATCGCCATCGTGGGCGGCGGAACGGCCGGTTGGATGGCCGCCGCCGCATTGGGCCGAGCTTTCACCCGCGCCCAGGGTCTGGCCTTAATGATCACCCTGATCGAATCGGAATCCATCGGCACGGTGGGCGTGGGCGAGGCCACGATTCCGCCCATCCGACAGTTCGTCCAGACGATCGGGCTGTCCGAGGAGGATTTCATCCGCTCGACGGCCGCGACCGCCAAACTGGGCATCGCCTTCAAGGATTGGATTGCGCCGGGCTCGGAATATTTCCACGGCTTCGGCGACTATGGTCCGACCGTCGCAGGACAGGCCTGGCGGCAATATCTGTTTCGCCTGAAGGCCGCCGGTCGGATCGACGGCCTTGATCCCTGGTCCATGCCGACCGCCATGGCCCGAGCCGGCAAGTTCGCCCCGCCGGTCGAGGACAGCCGTTCGGTGCTGTCCCACTATTCATACGCCTATCAGTTCGACGCCGGCTTGTTTGCACGGCGGCTGAGAACGCTGGCGGAAAAGCTGGGCGTCGTCCGGCGCGAAGGGCGGATCACGGGTGTGGATCGCGACGGCGAGACCGGTCTGGTGCGAGCCGTGACGCTGGAAGACGGCGGCGAGGTCGAGGCGGACCTGTTCATCGACTGCTCGGGTTTTCGAGGCCTGTTGATCGAACAGACGATGCAGGCGGGATATGAGGAATGGACGCATTGGCTGCCGTGCGACCGCGCGGTCGCCGTGCCGTGCAGCTCGAGCCTGGCGCCCGAGCCCATCACCACGGCGCGTGCGCGAGAAGCCGGCTGGCAGTGGCGCATT
Organism: Brevundimonas sp. Leaf168; assembly: GCF_001423685.1. Lineage (NCBI taxonomy): Bacteria > Pseudomonadati > Pseudomonadota > Alphaproteobacteria > Caulobacterales > Caulobacteraceae > Brevundimonas > Brevundimonas sp. Leaf168. The sequence goes on from NZ_LMOY01000003.1 coordinate 15,817, forward strand.
CCCCTGCAGCACCGGGTCGGCAACGGCTATGTCTATTCCAGCGATCACGTGGACGATCAGACGGCGCTGGACGACCTGCTGGGCCAGATCGAGTCGGAGCCGTTGGCTGAGCCAAATCGGTTGAGGTTCGTCACCGGGCGGCGACGCGAGGCCTGGAAGGGCAATGTGGTGTCGCTGGGACTGGCGTCCGGCTTTGTCGAACCGCTGGAGTCCACCAGCATCAACCTGATCCAGACCGGCATCGGGCGGTTGCTGGAGATGTTCCCCGACCGCAGCTTCGATCCGGCCCTGATCCGCGAATACAATCGACGCTCGGCCCAGGAGTTCGAGCGCATCCGCGACTTCATCATCCTGCACTATCATCTGGCCGGTCGCGCCGGCGCGATGTGGGACCGATGCCGCGAAACGGCGCCGCCCGATACGCTGATGGAAAAGATCGAACTGTTCCACGCGCGCGGGGAGGTCGGCCTGCTGGAGGACGAATCTTTCCGCGAAGACAGTTGGGCTGCGGTGTTCACCGGCCTGGGCACTTGGCCCAAACAGCCGTCTCCGCTGGTCTGTATCGACGATCTGGAGACCGTGGATCGACAGGCGCGGCAGTTCGCGCAACTGATCGCACGGGCGGCCGCCGCTCTGCCCGACCACTCCACCACCTTCACCGGTTACGCACGATGATCCCTGCCCCACTGAAGCGTATTCTGATCGTCGGGGGCGGCACGGCCGGCTGGATGGCCGCCGCCGCGCTGGCGCACGTCACGCGCGGCACGGTGAAGGTCGAGTTGGTCGAGTCGGAGGTTATCGGCACGGTCGGCGTCGGCGAGGCCACCATTCCGCCGATCCTGCTGTTCAACCAGTTGCTGGGCATCGACGAGAACGAATTCGTTCGCGCCACTCAGGCGACCTACAAGCTGGGCATCCAGTTCAACGACTGGTTCCAGAAGGGCAGGAGCTATTTCCACCCGTTCGGAACCTATGGCACGCGCATCGACGCCGCCTCATTCCACCAATATTGGCTGAGGCTGAACAAGGCGGGGCTGGACGACAACCTGGACGCCTATTCCGTCACGACGATGGCGGCGCGCATGGGCCGGTTCACCCGGCCTGACACCGACCCGCGCGGCGCTGGCTCGCAGATGACCTACGCCTTCCATTTCGACGCCGGCCTGTACGCCAGGTTCCTGCGTCAGCGCGCCGAGTCGCAAGGCGTGGTGCGGCATGAGGGCAAGATCGCCGACGTGCGCCTGCGCGACGGCGACGGCTTCATTCAGTCGGTGCGGTTGGACGACGGCCGCGAGCTGGAGGCGGACTTCTTCATCGACTGTTCGGGTTTCCGCGGCCTGCTGATCGAAGGCGCGCTGAAGACAGGTTACGAGGACTGGACCCACTGGCTGCCGGCCGACCGTGCGGTGGCCATGCCCTGCACCCGGGTCGGCGATCCGACGCCCTATACC
>NZ_LMOY01000004.1:0-9548 GCF_001423685.1 Brevundimonas sp. Leaf168
GAGCCGTGGCGCGGGGCGAGACCGACCGCGTCGATGCAGGCGTCCGGCCCGATGCCGGCGGTCATCTCCATCAGGGCTTCGCGAACCTTGACCTCATGATAGTTGAGGACTTCCGCGCCGTTCGCCTTGGCGAGCTCCAGTCGGCGTGGATGATGGTCGATGGCGATGATGCGACCGGCGCCCATCAATCTGGCGCTCTTGATGGCGAACAGACCGACGGGGCCGCAGCCCCAGATCGCCACCGTGTCGCCGGGCTCGATCTCCGCGTTCTCGGCCGCCATCCAACCCGTGGGAAAGATGTCGGACAGGAACAGGACCCGCTCATCCTCGATCCCGTCCGGCACCACGATCGGGCCGACGTCGGAATAGGGGACGCGGACATATTCCGCCTGGCCGCCCGCATAGCCGCCGGTCAGATGCGAATAGCCGAACAGCCCGGCAGCCGGGTAACCGTAGGCGATCTCGGATGCGTCGGACTTGTCGGCGGGATTGGAGTTGTCGCAGGCCGAGAACTGCTGCTTGCCGCAATGGAAGCAGGAGCCGCAGGCGATCACGAAGGGGACGACGACCTTTTGGCCGACCTGAAGGCTCGTGTTGCCACGGCCGATCTCGACGACCTCGCCCATGAACTCGTGGCCGAGGATGTCGCCATTGGACATGCCGGGGATCACGCTATCGTAGAGGTGCAGGTCTGATCCGCAGATGGCGGTCGCCGTAATCTTGATGATCGCATCGCGGGGATTGACGATCTGGGGATCGGGGACCGTGTCCACCTGAACGTTGTGTTTGCCGTGCCAAGTCAGGGCGCGCATGGGAATTCCTTCCTGGATCAGAAATGACGGTCGGCGCGCGGCGCCGCGTCGGGAGCCTTGGACGTCGAGATTTCGCCCGTCTCCATCAGCTGTTTGAAACGTCGCAGCTCGCGCCGGGCCTGGACCCGGGGCTCGCGCTGCATCACCTTGGCGACCAGTTTGCCGACGGCGCCCGCCGGCGGATCGTAGCTGATCAGAACACGGACCTCGGTGCCTCGGCCGAAGGCGTTGTCGCGAAACGCGATCCAGCCCTCGTGATCGACATCGCTGTCCTCGGTCGACCGCCAGGCGATGTATTCGCCGGGACGATCTTCGGTGATCTCGCTGACAAGCTCGATCTCCGCACCGGCCGGACCTGCAACGCTCCAACTTGATCGGAGGTCGTCCAGAAGATCCACCGACCTCACATTCTCCATGAAACTGGGCAGGTTTCGAAAGTCGCGCCAGTAGTCATAAAGCCGTTGACGAGGCTGGTTGATCATGACGGCCCGGATGCTGGTGGCGTCATAGGCGCCTTCCACATAGTCGTCGTCGTGGAAGGCTGGGGATTGGACGTCGGCGTCTGTCGAAAGGGGGGCGGACATCGTTGATGCCTCCTTGATGTTGGACGGTCGGGATCAGGCGGCTCAAGACTGGGGCGCGCCAGCGTAGCGTTCGAACTCTTCGGCGTAACGCGAGGCCAGACGGACCTGGTGGTCACCTTTGGCCTGCAGGGTCAGGAACCAATCGCTTTCTTCCTCGAACATATGGGTGAGAACGGCGCCTTCGATGTGGGTCCATTTTTCCAGCCAAGCGGGCTTCGAGGGCGCGATGTTTTCAAGCTCCGCCATCTGAGCCTTCGTGGTCGTCTGCTCGAGATAGGCGTGGGCCGCGTGCATCTTTTCGCCGGCCTGACCGAGGGCGGGATAGAGGACCAGCTCCTCGGCTAGCGCATGGCCGTTCAGCACCACGGCGAGGGCATCGCGCGCGGCGTTTCTTTCGACAGCGGTCTTGGCCGTTCGGCCGCAGGCGAAGGCGGCGCGGATGGCGTCGTGATGATCGAGCACCAGCGAAAGCCAATCTCCCGCCTGGGAGGCGGCGCGGGCCTTTTCCGTCGCCCCCTTGCGCGTCTCGTCGTCAGGCTGCGGGGTGACGGCGGCGAGCGCCTTGTCGATGAGGGACATCAAACCTCCCGTGAAAGAGGGTTCAAGAGCCGTTGGGAGTTGTCCGTTCCGCCTGTCCAATAACGGGCACAACAGGTGTCCAGCTCGACAGTAAAACGATCCAAGGTCCGAAAACCGACCTTTGGAACAGCACTCGGAATGGCCCGGTTAGCTCGGCTTCAACCAAGGAGCCAACCATGTTCATGCATAACAAGCGCCTGATGTATACGGTCAGGGTAGCCGAACCGAACCCGGGTCTCGCCACCCTGATGCTTGAGCAATTCGGAGGGCCGCAGGGCGAGCTCGCCGCCGCCATGCGCTACTTCACACAGGCTTTGGCGGACGAAGATCCGGGCCGCAAAGACATGCTGCTCGACATCGCCACGGAAGAGTTAAGCCACCTCGAAGTCATCGGCTCGATCGTGTCCATGCTGAACCGGGGCGTGAAAGGCCAGATGGCTGAAGCCGCGATGGAGGAGGCGGATCTGTACGCCTCGCTGAACAGCGGCGGTGAAAGTCATACGACGTCCATTCTCTATGGCGGCGCGCCGGCCCTCATCAACTCCGCCGGTGTCCCGTGGACCGCCGCCTACATCGACTCGATCGGCGATCCCGCCTGCGACCTACGCTCCAACATCGCCGCCGAGTCCCGAGCCAAGATCGTCTATGAACGTCTGATCAACTGCACGGACGATCCCGGCGTGAAGGACGCGTTGAACTTCCTGATGACGCGCGAAGTGGCGCATCAGAAGTCCTTCGAGAAGGCCCTCTACGCCATCGAGCCGAACTTCCCGGCAGGCAAGCTGGTCGGCTTGCCTGCCTTCGCTGACAAATACTACGACATGTCCCAAGGAGAGGGCGATGCCCGCGGTCCCTGGAATGAGGGTGAGCAATGGGAGTTCATCGACGACCGTGAACAGCAGGGCGCCGTGGACGGCGGCGACGGCTCCGCCAGCGTCTCACTGGGCGAACGGGACGCCGCCGCTGTCCAGGCCTTCGCGGCCCGAACAGCCTCTGACGCCGACAGCAATCCTGTGACCGGCGCTGATCTAGGGGCGGGACCTGGGGCAGGGACCACGACCGAACTGATCGAGGACGAAGGCGTCAGTTAACCCATGTAAGTGCGCTACGCCCGGAAAGTCGCAGGATGCGCCTATGCTCGATCCTGCGACACCGTCCGGCGAAACCTCGCCATGTCTAGAGCCGCGCGAGGAAATTCTTTCGTTGTGGCGGGCGTTTGATCCGCTCTCCTTCGAAAGTCGCAGTCGCGCGCTACGCCTGGGAGAGATCATTCCCGTCGTGTCGGGCGGACCCTATCGTCCGGATGGCGAGATCGCTGTCGTTCTCGACGGTTGTCTTCTTCTTGATGACGGGAAACGAGGAACCCATTGCGGCGTCGCTGCGGCGGGCGATCTGATCGACATCGCAGGGGGAAGCCCAGGGCTCTGGCTGTCGAACGGCTTGGTTTACCGGGCACCCGTTGCGGCTTTCTGCCGGGAGGCGGGTGAGGAAGGCGTTCAATTTCTGCTTTCAGGCGGCGTCAAGCGATTGAAGGCGATGGAGACGCGTTTGAGGTGCGCCATGTCGCATGGGTCGATCTCTCGCGTCGCCAGCTTTCTTCTGGATATTCATCGCGCTACCGGTGGCTTTGAGATCGCGCTGTCACAATCGAATATCGGAGCGTTGCTGAGCCTGCGCCGATCCAGCATCAATCAGGCGTGTCAGAGCCTTCGCGCCGCCGGCGCCCTACGCACCGTGCGGGGACGAATTCTTTTGAAGGATGAGGCCGTTCTCGCGAGCCTGGCCTGCTGTCACTATCGACCACGGTCTCCAGCGTTCGCCGAAGCCATCGCGGCCGAGGCGGCCTAGATCAGGCCGTCACCGGTCTCGGACCGGTGCGCCGAATACATAGATGCCGGCATGGACGAGCTTTGCGATCAAGTCGGGCGAGAGGAGCGACGGGGCTGAATCGACGTCGGCGATCCACCGACCATCGCACCACAGGGCGACAGCCTGACCCATCGCTTTTGCGCGCTGAGACGCCTGGGCCATGGCGTCAGCCATGTCGTTTGAGATGAGGGTCTCAGGCTCTCCGCCATCACGGTAGCGGATCTGATAGCGCAGAACGGGAGGATGGACGGTCATGCCACCCAGGCCTCCAGCACCTCTCGGCATTCGGCAGTTTCGACCTGTAGACTGAAGCGGTCGCTGTAGAGCGCCAAAAGGTGGTCGTGAGGCTGATCAGCCGAACTGCAGACCCCGTCGCTGACCACCACGATACGATAGCCCAGATCGATGGCTCCGAGCACGGTCGAGAGAACGCAAACGTCAGTTTCCGCGCCCGTTACGACGAGCGTATCGACACCCTGATCTTTGAACGTCTTGTGGAGGTGTGTGCCTGACCAGGCGGAATAGACCATTTTGTCAATGATCTGCGCAGGCGGCGCGAACCGCTGAAGCGGAAGCGCCAGATCCAACATCGCCGGATCGAGAGCGTTCTTCGTCATGGTCGACCAACGCCGCCAATAGTCGCGCCAGGCGCCCCCCGCCTCATCGGGCGTGGCGGCGGGGATGAATCGGGTGAACCACAGCCTTTCAGGCCTTGCAGAACATAGCGCCTCGATGGCCGGAAGGGTTTTGGCTGCCCAAGGCGTATGCCATTCGGTCCCTTCCACGAACATGCGTTGCATGTCGATGCAAAGGTGCGCCGTTGTTTCCGGAATGCGCGTCTTCAGGCCGTGTGTCACGGCCTGAGCCCCGGCGTCTCTTCACCGCAGTGGTGTTCGCTCTCGCCCAGCTCGACTTCGGTGCGGGAGAAGACCTCCTCCTGTCCCGCGTCGAGTATTTCGTCCTCGGGGCCGCCTAGACCGCCCTGCGCCAAGCCGCGCGTATCATCAATCTTGTCCCTGTGTGGCGTATGTCGGGTCATGTCGCCTTCTCGCCGGATCAAAAGACAACCAATCCTGGTGCGTCCGCTGAGTTTCATAGGTCCGATTTTGGACAGGCTTCTAGCCTGTCGAGAGCACCCCCCGACGGCGCGTCGGACAGCCCTTTACATGGGTTAGTGCAGGCATGCCGGGTTTGGGGGAACGCGGGGCATGGATGAGGACCTGCCGCCCCCAATCGATTCGCCATCCGATGCGCCGGGCCGGCTGGGAGAATTCGTCGCGCTGTCGTCTCGCGAGCGTTCGGCGCTGGCCGGGCTTCTCGAGCCGGTCCAGCATTGGCCTCGCCACCATGTGTTGCGTCATGAGGCGGCTGAACCTTCGCATCTCTATCTGCTGACTCAGGGCTGGGTCGCATCGTCCATCGCGCTTGCATCGGGCAAGCAACAGATTGTGAAGGTCCATCTTCCGGGCGATCTCCTGGGAGCGCCGAGCCTGTGCCTGACGACAACGGTCGACTGCCTGACCGCCATGACGCCCATCGCTGTGCACGCGATATCGAGGTCCAGGCTGATAGCGACATTTGAGGCCTATCCGCGGATTGCGCTTTCGCTCTTTCTGAGCGCGCAGAAAGAGCGTGTTGCGTTGATGGAAAGTCTGGCCGTGGTTGGTCAGGCGCCCGCACACGTTCGCATCGCCGCCACGCTGACCAATCTGTTCGATCGATTGTCCGAACGCGGCGATGCGCCGGGCGGCATGTTCCATATGCCTTTGACCCAGCGCGATCTCGGCGACCTGATCGGGATCACGCCGGTGCATGTGAACAGAACCCTTCGCGAGATGGATCGCCTGAATCTGATCAAACGGTCCGACCAGACGATTTCCCTGATCGATGTTGATCGGCTTCGCCGTATCGCTGGGCTGCCCGTCAGGCGCTATGTGTCCGGTCCCAACCGGATCGCGAGCGTCTGACGCCGCAGGCGCGGAGATGGAGGCGCAGCGGCCGCGCGCTAATGAGCTTCGGATAGATTTAGGCCGTCCGCCGTCTCGCGATCGGCGCGCCGCTTGAGGACCTAGACAGCTTCAGATCGAGATAGGAGGCGTCGAAGGCGACGCGCTCGGTCAGCGCCGTCCAGTCGTCGATCGACACCTGACCATTCCGCCATCGCACCAGGCCCGTGTCGCGAAGGACCTTGAGCGAGCGGTTCACGTGGACGCTCGACATCCCCAGCATGTCCGCTAGGTCCGATTGGGTCAGAGGGCATTCGAAGGTGTGGTCTTGGGCGAGGGCTACGGCTTCCAGACGGAGGTAGAGTTCACAGATCAACTGGCCCAGTCGTGTCCCTGCGTCTCTGCGTCCCAGCGCCACCAGCCACTGCCGGTGGATGGCCGCATCTATCAGCGTTTCAAGCCAAAGCGCCCGCGCAAGGCGAGGGGCGTGTTCCGTCACGCGCCTCAAGTCGGCGTGCTGGACAACCGCAACGGTGACGTCAGACAAGGCTACCAGGCTGTGATCCATCGTTTTCAGAAGAAAGCCATGCAGATCGATGAAGTCCCCGGGAACGCTAATCGCTGTGATCTGACGACCGCCGTCCGCCAGGGTCGAGACTCGGCCGACAAATCCCGAGAGCAGCAGCGTACTGAACGTGGGTCGATTGCCCTCTTCCACCAAGGCTTCGCCGGCTGCTGCGCGACGGCGCCCACTTAGGAGGCCTCCAAGCCGTCCGCGATCGTCGTTCGAGAGGTCGCCGAGGCGATGAAGCTTGGCATCGATGAGCGATTCCACGGACGTCATCCTTGCGAACAGAGGCGTCGGGACGCTGCGGCCCTTGTCACAGGATCAACGCGACGTAGCCGAGGACCGGCTCGCATGAGGGTCATCCGTCATTGGCGCCGAATTCGACGAATGCGGCGCGTATCGTCTGTTCCTCGTCATCGGTTTCTGCAGACACGACGACTTTGACACGGCCGGCGATCGGCACGTCCGACCGAGAGTCGACGCTGGGGCTGTCGCCTTCGACGTCTCCGCCCGAAGGCCTGTCTCCAACCGTGTTCGCCTCGCCTTCAGGAGCGACCTGAATGGCGTCTCGTTCCATGCCATGGGTTTGGACAAGCCGTTCGACCACGAGCTCGGCGTCTCTACGTGTTGCGAATGTGGAGGCGACAAGGTTGGTCATGGTTGGGTCCTCTTAGTTCGTCCACTGAACGCGCTGCTTAGTTTATCGCTCCAAAGCTGACTGCTCTCCGCAGCCCTCGCGCGATTGCATCGGATCATCTCGACCAAATGCTCTTGGTTCTGCTGGCTTCAAAAGCCGAACGCCTCCCATCTGCTTGAGACCATTATCGCACACAGGAACGAATAGCCGCGGCATAGCTTTGACCTTCAGGCTTTACGCCATGAACCGATCCGAGGGGGATCGGGTAGGCGAGACTGACTATCCCCAGACCGCCGACGACGCCGTCGAGCGCCTCTGGCTTGGATTATCGGAGCTCATGCAGGTGGATCTCGCCGAAAAGCATCCGAACTATCGGCTGGATTTGTGGAGCCGGCGATGACGACGCTGTCCGCTCTGACGCTGGTTCGCAACCGGCAGGCGCATCTGGACCGATTGGTGAGGGATTGAAGCTCAGCGCCTCGCCGCCCGACGAACTGATCGTCGTCGACATGAGCGATGCACCGGTGACGCTGCCGCCACTGAGCTTTCCCGTTCGCATCGAACGTCTGGCGGGCGACGCCTTGCCTCTGGCCGCCGCCCGACGATGTGGACTGCATCGTGTCGTCGGCAGTTTGCGACCGGATGCAGGCCGTGCTCGCCGAGCATGACGCCGTCGTCTGTCCGGAGGTGCTCTATCTTCCCGCCGGAGCCGTCCGGCCGGGCCCCCTGTCGGAAGTCGATCTGAGCGCCGCCGGGCGACCCCATCCCGTGCGCCCCTTTCCACGGAAAGGCGAAAGCCCGGAGGGCAATCCGGGCCTGTTCTGGTCTCTGGCTTTCGCGCTCCGTCGCTCGACCTTCCATCGGCTTGGCGAGTTCGACGAGACCTATGTCGGCTACGGCGCCGAAGACACGGACCTGGGGTTTCGCATCGCGCGAGCGGGCTTGCCGCTGCTCTTCGCCGGCGGCGCGCCCGTCTTCCACCAACATCCTGACGGCTATGATCCGCCCCTGCAGCATTTTCGCGCGCTGATCGCCAACGCCAAACGCTTCCACGCCGCCTGGTCGATCTGGCCGATGGACGGTTGGCTGACGGCGATGGCGGATCTCGGACTGGTCGACTGGTCGTCGGATGATTTGATCATCCGCCGCGACCCCACGCTGGCCGAAATCGCTGCCGCACGAAAAAATCCTGCAAATCCCTTTTAGGATTGCCGTCTTTCAAAGCGCAGGCTCGCCGTACGTATGAAACTAAACGACCCGACGCAGTTCAATGTCCGTCTTCTCTAATGAGGAAGCGATCTTGATCAGGCGACGGCCACGCATTGGACCGTTATTGCGTAGCTGGCTAGGCCGATGAACTCGTGGCTTTGACCGAAACGTGCGCTTCAACGCCGTCAGTCTTGCCGCTCAAACCCGGTACCTCATCGAGCTGGCGAAGGCTGGTGAAACGACCTCTTTCCTCACGATAGCGAACGATTTCGAACCCATGGCCGCGCAACATCTCAATCCCGTCTAACGCGTCGGCGCTGGCGGTGTTCAGGTCGATCATGTCTCGTTTTCCGTAGCTGTGCCCGCCGGCCGGTGTCCGAGGGCGAAGTCGATGGCTTCGATATCGACCTTCAGCTTCACCAGATCACGGACGCGCTCGTGGTCGCCGGACGTCGCGGCGGCCACGGCGGTCGACCACACTTCGGTTGTCAGCTGCTCGCGGATGGCCAGAAGCTGGGCGGCGACGGCATCATTATCCTGAATCGCCGACACTATTTAAGGTCGGCGATCGCCTCGCCGGCCTCTTCTTCCTCGAGCAGAGCGGCGTTGTCGGCGTTTGCGGACAGGCGCACCCGATTGCCCTCGACCTCGGCGACAAGGCCGCCAGAAAGGTAATGATGGTGATCGCTGTGCGATCCGCTGTCGGCCTTGGTGAGCTTGATGCGATCGCCTTCGACCTTATCGACGGTGCCGAGATGGACGCCGTCAGCGCCGATCACTTCCATATGCTCTTTGATGTTCGAGAGGTCGGTCATTTCGACCTTATCGACGGTGCCGAGATGGACGCCGTCAGCGCCGATCACTTCCATATGCTCTTTGATGTTCGAGAGGTCGGTCATGGTGGGTCTCCGTTTGCCTACGCCATCAACGAGGCGCGACACGCGGCGTTCCAGAGACGAAAGCGTCGTAGCGGGTAATGCGGCTGCGATAAGGGCGTCTGCGCTGGGCGTTGGGCGCTGGCGACACGCTCACCGATAAGACCGGCGGCTCGCCCGCACCATTTCCTCCACCCAGTTGATCAACAGGGTGGCGTAAAGGCGCTGATGGGCGGGATCGCGCATCGCATGGGTCGCTTCGGCGATGATCCTGTGGCTGAACGAGTTCGCGTCCTTGAAGGCTGCCTGATACGAGGCGATGACTTCGGGCGGAATGCGATCGTCCTTGCCCGACTGCACGATGAGAACGTCGCCCTCGAACGCGGCGCAGGCCGAGAGCGCCTTGTCTTCCTGCGGCGTTCGCAGTTGCTGTCGATAGGCGCGCACCGCGTCCTTATCGAGCTTGGCC
>NZ_LMOY01000005.1:0-7079 GCF_001423685.1 Brevundimonas sp. Leaf168
GTTCTTCCTTCACGATACACTACCGTTTGCCGCGGGATGGAGCAGCCCGGTAGCTCGTCAGGCTCATAACCTGAAGGTCGTAGGTTCAAATCCTACTCCCGCACCCAAAACCGTAGTATTTTCGCCGTCTTGGTTCACCAGGGCGGCGATTCTGCCTTGTATGGTCAAGGCAAACTTACCGCGCTTTTCCAGCCGCGTGACCACCACGGTTTCAATCAACTTGCGCACCAAATCTCGGGCCTTGGTCGTTGCCTCGCTGTCGCTGCGAGCTGAAGCGCGCTCCAGCGAGCCTACGACCGGCCGGTAATGCTCTGCCACGCGCGGGTGTAGGGCGACGACTGGAGCCACCGGCGCTTGAGTCAGCTCTCCTTCAATCTGTGCCCTCCGCGCCTCTAGCGCGTCCAGGCGATCCTTGACTGTAGCGCCGGTAAGGGGCCCATCGGCGATCTGATCGACCAAGCGTTCGGCGCGACGCTTCACTTCCGCAAGCTCACTCTCCAGTTTTGATCGAGCCTGGCTAATCGTACGCGCCTCATTCTCTGCTGCGAGCCTCGCCTCTTCGACGGCGAGCGCCACGCGTCCCGGCGCTAGAAGTCGGTTCTTAATCGCGGCGAGAACGCGCGCCTCGATCTCTCCGCTCTTGATCCCGCGGCCGTTCGTGCATGCCGATTTTCCGCGCTCTCGTCGCCATGAGCACATAAAGCGTTGGTCGGCACCGCTTCGGATCATCGGGCCGCCAGAAACCCCGCAGGTCAGTTTTCCGCTTAGTAAGTACCTGGGCCGAACGGCTATGCGCGGGGAGGGCCCCCGTGGCGATAAGGTGTTTTCCGCGTAGCGATCCTGAACTTTCGCCCATAACTCCTCGGAGATGATCCGAAAGTGGGGTACCTCGGTCCGAATAATTTCTTCAGGATCCGCCGTTCGCGCCTGGCGCTTTCCTGTGCGTCTGTCCTTGACCCAAGTCTGGCGACTGAAACCAGGACGGTGCGATACAACTCATTATGGATGACCCCATTGCCGCGCTCGGCATTGCCGTTGATCGTCGACGCGTTCCAGCTTCCGCCTCGCGGGCCCGGTATGCTGCGCCGATTCAAGTCGCTTACGATCGCCCGAGGCGATTGGCCGGCGGCGTAGCGCCGAAAGTTTTCTCTGACGACTTCTGCTTCAACAGGATCGATATCGCGAAGGCCCCGGATCGGTTCGCCGATGTTATCGACTTCTCGCCTAATCTTGTAGCCGTGGACACGGCCTCCGGTATGACGACCGGACCGGGCGACGCCTTGAAGTCCGCGCCCTGTCTTTCGTCCTGTCTCGCGCAGTTGAGGGGCGGTCATAGTCCCCATCAACCCGATCAGTAGCTCGGATATGTCGCCTTCGGAGATCGTGCGGATTTTGACGCCGTGAAACCGCAAGTCTTCGAACAGAGCCGCGACATCGGCCTGGGACCGAGACAGGCGATCTAACGCTTCACAAAGCACGACTTCGAACTCGCCGTTCTTCGCGCCGCGCATCAGGCTATGCAATCCGGGCCGGTTTGCTGCGGACCCTCCCGAGATGGCTGCGTCCTCAAACGTCGCGACGATCTTGGTCGCGTCCTTCGCTGCAAAGGATCGGCACGTCGCAAACTGATCCGCGATCGGAGCGACGTTTTGAAGGTCGGTCGAGTAGCGGGCATATAGGGCTGCACGCATCAACTCAGGCTCAAGGCGAGGGAAGATCGCCACGGTGCATATCGAGCGTCATACGCGCAAGGATGCGAGCCAAGTCGTCGAGAAGGGACTCAGCGACTGCAACATGGCTGCTCGGCCAAATCCCATCGCATACGCTAATCGCGCGATCTGTGTTGAGTATGACCTCAGTGGATTCGACTGCACAATCCAGCGAAGGGGGTAAGGCCGTAGCCTCGTCGTAGGATTGGCGATGACATAATGTTGGAGTGGTTGGGGTAAACCTCTCCAAACAGGTAGTGGTGGTGGCTTCTGTTGAAGCCTCTATTGAGTCTTTCATTATCCTAAACTCTCGATTAAATTAAACGATGGTTCAGGATCGGTCTTACGGTTCGATCAGATTGCTAAGCCGTCGGTTAAGGGGAGGTTAAGGCGGCGGTGCGGTCTGATTGAACAATTCAGACGGCTCACAGCCCAAGCCGGCTGCTAGAGCGTAGACCACCTTGATGCCGACGTTGCGTTCGCCACGCTCAATGCCGCCGATGTAATTTCGATGGAGTCCAGCTCTGTCCGCCAGCTCCTCTTGGCTGAGGCCGAGCGCAACGCGCCGCGACCTGACGGCGCGGCCAAAACTCAGCAGTTCAGCGTCAACTTCCACACAACCGCACGTGCGGCTGCCGCCCGATCTTCACTACACACTATCAGTGTGATTGGTGCGAGAGGTGTGATGGCTGATTTTGTCGATATTTCCGAGATGGGCTCCGGACTGCAGCTCATGATCGGAACAGGGTCGCATCTGGACCCAGCAGAGCTCGACCCGTTGATCATGCTTGCGTCGCTTACGGTCGTGCAGAACGCCGGCTCGTGCCGGCCTGAATGACGACGCCCTGACGACGCTTTCGCTGCTGCTGATGGTCTGGGCCCACCAGCTGAGGGACAATCCGGACAATGGAGGGTTGGTGAAGACGACCGCCGAGGATTTGGCTGATCTCTCAGGCTGGCCCGTCGAGCGAGTGCTCACGTCCTAGCAAGCGCTGGCGCCGCATATCCTGATTGATGACCTCGCGCTGTTCGCCGAAGGGGATCTAGAGATTGGCTTGGCGCCTCTGCTGCATCAGGACGGCGCCGGCTGCGGCGATCTGCTGATCCGGTATTGGACGGCTCACTATGTGATGAGAACGGCCCCCAAGCTCGAGGCTGCCGAGGAAACCGTCGCGGGTGGATTGACGCGAGCAAAGGATCTTGCCGGCGCCGGGGAGCGCGTAGCGAGGCTCCAGGTCCGCTGGGATGCCTATCGAGCTCAGCGAGAAGGTTTTGCTCACTACACGGTGGACGGCGCCGGCGCAGACTTGGCCGCCTTCGTGGATGATGCCTCGACCCTTGAGGCTCTGCACGACGCAGTGGTTGGGCTGATCGACCCCGCCAGCCATGGGCCTCTGACCTTTGCGCAAGAATGCGGCCTCCTGCCTTGCACCAAGCTTCAAGCTCTCGCGATCGGTGCGGCTGAGCTGCAGCTGAGCCCCGTCGAGGCGAAGGGTGTTCGGCACTGAAAGGCTGGGCATTCGAAGGCGTGCACTTGTCGCCGTGCCGCACCGCAGCTTTGGTCACACGGGATGCTGCCGTATACGAGAGCCACAGGGTTCCCTGGGAGGCGCCTTATGATGGACGTTCTGATTTTCATGGCCGGTGGGGTGACCGCATTGATCATGGGCTGGTTAGTGAAGCCCATTATCGGAGGGCTCATCGAAGGTATGGACGGTGGGACCAGGCGAATAAAGACAGGCCGGATTAGCGGCTGGCTCCGAGTGTCGGTCGATATCGCGCCCGCGCGTTCTTTCGCCACGGAGGATGTGCACGCCTCGCGGCGGTAGCCCTGCGCCTCCTGAACGAGCGCAGCCGGATCGACGCGTGAGACTTAGGTCAAGACGGCGTGCTTGGCTCATCATAATCGCTCGCGCGAGCTTTTCGATCACACAGCGCTCGCACCATTTTGGAGATCACCGTCCTGATGGCGAGGATCGCCACAATGGTGAACGAGAACACCAAAGCCATCTGCACAAAGTTCATCTGAAAGGCTTGCAGCTCAGCGTCGCTCACCGTCGTTCTCCTAGCTGGTTGGGCAGCCAAATATTCTATCTCGAGCGCCATCCTAAACACGGCCTAGGGGGCGATAGCCCTGTGCTCCAGATGATGAAACCAAACGACAAAAAACATCTAACCCCGGTGGGGCCATTAGGAATATCATCCTGTGGAGGTTGATGCACACATTACGCACACCTGCTGTGGGCTTAGGGCATTGTAATAAAATGGAAAAAATCAGGCGCAAAATAGATCGGATATGATCTACGCGGCAATTACTCGATACTTTTTCAATGATTTCAATATGATTGTTGGATTGTATGATCCACCCCCACCCGCAGAAATCGCCAGTTATTACCAGCCTCCCGCGATCTAGGCGTGCGTAATCACGACGCCTGTAGACGCGGCGAAACTATGGTCAAGGTCGGGAAAAATGCTTCACGAGTTGGTGGTTGATGCGCTGGTCACCTACTCGCCGGGCATCTGGAAATGGTCCGCTAAGCAGAGTTGTCCAGTGCTGAAGATCGGCTGACCGCCGTTCAGACTAGACGGGCGCAAGCCTTTTCAACCCACCGAGATTCGTTCCCTCGAGACGCTGTGTTCCGGAGCTGTCGGACTCTTAGCTGATGGTGGTGCTTACCAAGTTATCGAAAATCCCGCGTCTTCGGTCTGATCGTGTCGAGATGGAGATCGGGAATGTAGATGTCCCGGACCTTGATCGCGCGAGGGGGCGCGTCGCGCGCATCCGGCGACCCGCCGCGATGGAATTCGTCGCCCCGTCCATGGGGCAGGGGGAAGGCCTCGCCACGGTCGCCGACCGAAGCGAGCAAACCCGATGCGTCGTGAAGTCTGGTCGCGACGATGTGGACGACGTCGCCCTCTCGCTGAACCTTGCCGTCGACGGCAAGCATAGAGGCCGACAGGACTATGCGGCGTTGCTGTTCATAGAGGCTGGGCCAGATCACCAGATTGGCGACCCCGGTTTCGTCCTCGATGGTGATGAACATGACTCCCTTGGCGCTGCCGGGCTTCTGACGGACCAGCACGAGGCCCGCGACGCGCGTCAACCGACCGTCGCGCATGGCCGTCCCCTCGGCGCAGGTCATGACGTGCCGGGCCTGCAGATCGCCGCGCAGGAAGCTCAGCGGATGGTCGCGCAGGGTCAGGCCGATGTGGCTGTAGTCCTCGACCACTTCCCGTCCAGGCGTCATCGGCTTCAAGCCCGCATCTGGTTCCGAGATTTCCGGCGTCTGGTCGTGGGCGCCGGCGGCGGCGAACAGGGGCAGGGGCTCGTCGCGCAGACCCTTGATGGCCCACAGCGCGTCGCGGCGGTCCAGATCCATATCCGGCCGGAAGGCGTCCGCCTCCGCCAGGCGGACAAGGCTGGCGACCTGGGCGCCCGCGCGCCGCCACAGGTCGTCGACAGAGCGGAAGGCGCCGTCCGTCCGCGCCGCCAGGAGGCGGGCGGCGTCGCTGTTCACCAGGCCGCGCACCATGCGAAGGCCCAGGCGGACGGCAAAGCGTCCATCCTCGCCTGCCGGCTCCAGGGTGCAGTCCCAGCGGCTGGCGTTGATGCAGACGGGCCGGATCTCGACGCCGTGCTGCTGGGCGTCACGGACGATCTGCGCCGGCGCATAAAAGCCCATGGGCTGGGCGTTCAGCAGCGCGGCGCAGAAGACATCCGGGTGATGGCATTTGAGCCAGGAGGAGGCATAGGCGATCAGGGCGAAGGAGGCCGCATGGCTTTCCGGAAAGCCGTAGGAGCCGAAGCCCTCAAGCTGGCTGAAGGTCTTCTCAGCGAAGGCGGCGTCATAGCCGCGCTCGACCATGCCGCTGATCAGCTTGTCTTTGAAATGGCTGACCCCGCCGGTGAACTTGAAGGTCGCCATGGCCCGACGGAGCTGGTCGGCTTCCGAAGCGGTGAAGCCGGCGCATTCGATCGCGACGCGCATGGCTTGTTCCTGGAAGAGGGGCACGCCCAGGGTCTTGCCCAGCACCTTCTCCAGCTCGGGCTTGGGATAGACGACGTCCTCCTTGCCTTCTCGGCGGCGCAGATAGGGATGGACCATGTCGCCCTGGATCGGGCCGGGCCGGACGATGGCGACCTCGATGACCAGATCGTAGAAGGTGCGGGGCTTGATGCGCGGGAGCATGGCCATCTGGGCCCGGCTCTCGATCTGGAAGACCCCGAGCGTGTCGGCCTTGCGGATCATCGCATAGGTCCTGGGATCCTCGGCCGGGATGGTGGCGAGGTCGAGCGAGATCCCCTTGTGTTCGGCCAGCAGGTCGAAGCCGCGCTTCATGCAGCTGAGCATGCCGAGCGCCAGCACATCGACCTTCATGAACTTCAGTACGTCGATGTCGTCCTTGTCCCATTCGATGACCTGGCGATCCTTCATCGCCGCCGGCTCGATCGGGACCAGGTCGTCCAGTCGATCCCGGGTCAGGACGAAGCCGCCGGGGTGCTGGCTGAGATGGCGCGGGGCGCCGATCAGCTGGCGCGACAGCTCCAGCGCCAGGCGGAGCCGCCGGTCCTCCAGATTGAGGTTCAGGTCCGCGACATGTTTGTCCTCGACGCCCTCGCTGGAATAGCTCCAGACTTGCGACGACAGCGTCTTGATCAGGTCTTCGCTCAGACCCAGCGCCTTGCCGACGTCGCGCAGGGCGCCGCGCGAGCGATAGCGGGTGACGACGGAGCAGAGGGCGGCGTGGTTGCGGCCGTAGGTCTCGAAGATCCACTGCATGACGACCTCGCGCCGCTCGTGCTCGAAATCGACATCGATGTCTGGCGGCTCACGGCGCTCCTGGCTGACGAAGCGCTCGAACAGCAGATCATTGCGGCCCGGGTCGATCGAGGTGATGCCCAGCACATAGCAGACGGCGGAGTTGGCGGCCGAGCCGCGGCCCTGGCACAGGATGTCCTGGCTGCGGGCGAAGCGCACGATCGAATGGACCGTGAGGAAATAGGGCGCATAGTCCAGCGTGCCGATCAGATCGAGCTCGTGACGCAGGGTCTTGCGCACACTGTCCGGCAGACCCTCCGGATACCGATCCGCCGCTCCTTCCCAAGTCAGCTGTTCCAGCGTCTGCTGCGGCGTCATGCCCGGCGTCGAGACCTCGTCGGGGTACTGATAGGCCAGCTCATCCAGCGAGAACCGGCAGCGGTCGGCGATCTCGACCGAGCGGGCCAGGGCCTCGGGATAGGCCTTGAACAGGCGGTGCATCTCGTGGGGCGGCTTCAGATAGCGATCCGCATGGCGTTCGCGTCGAAAACCCAATTCGTCGATGGTGCAGCCGTGCCGCACGCAGGTGACCACGTCCTGCAGCAGGCGT
>NZ_LMOY01000006.1:0-1471 GCF_001423685.1 Brevundimonas sp. Leaf168
TCCCACCCTGATTAGTGCCACGTCGCGGCATCGGCCTGTCGTCCCAACGACGACGCGCCGGATCGCGCAAAAAGAAAAGTTGGCGCGCTGAACCGTTGATCGCTCTTTGGGTTGACCCTTGGCAGGGAGCGCTGACCGCCATGACCATCGTCAATCCATCGGGCGTCGCCCCGATGCCTTCGTTCACCAACGCGGCCGCCCTTGCTGGCATCGCGCTGTTCGATCCGAACGGGCACAATCCGGGCAATCTGCACGATCAGGCGTCCAGAGCGATGTTGGTGTCTCGCCTGGCGCGCCTTCTGCGGCTCCCGATCATTGATGTGGTTGAAGACGCGGAAGACGTCGGACCCGATGTCTTGCTGGTGCCTCGCGACACCCTGATCGGTGAAGACATGACCTCGCGCACCGTCTTCACCGCAGGCAATCTGTTGGGCGGCCGCGTCCCCCACCGCTTCATCGCGACCAAGGCGATCACCCACGGCCTGATCGATCGGTCCGCGACCTGCCCGGCCGGCTGGTCGAACACCATGGCCGACCGTCTGGGCGATGCGGCTCTGGAAGGCTACACCGCCTTCTCTGTAGACGACGCGATCGAAGCCGGTCGACGCCTCCTGAAAACCGGGCCTGTCCGCGTCAAGGATGTCCTGGCCAAAGCAGGGCTGGGCCAGACGGTCGTCGAAACGCCCGAGGCGCTCGTCGCCGTCATCGCCGAGCAGGATGAGGCGCAAATCGCCGCCTTTGGCGTCGTCCTTGAGGAAAACCTGCTCGGCGTCGAGACCTACAGCGTTGGAACCCTGTCGGTCGGCGGACTGCGCATCAGCTACGTTGGCGATCAGCGGGAAACGACGGATCACAAGGGACGAGAGGTGTACGGCGGTTCCCGGCTGAGGTGCGTCAGGGGCGATCTTGATCGACTGACCCACCTCGGACTGACCCCGGAGGCAGTGGAGGCGGTGCGTTGCGCCGCGGTGTTCGACGACGCCGCCCAGCGCGCCTATCCGGACCTGGTCCTGACCCGCCGGAACTACGATGTCCTCGCCGGCAAAGATGCACGCGGGCGAAGGCGTGTTGGCGTGCTGGAGCAGTCCTGGCGGGTCGGCGGCGCGACGGGCGCAGAGATCGCCGCCCTCGAGGCCTTCGCGGCGTCGCCGGCGCTGACTTCTGTCGAAACCGCCACGGTAGAGGTGTACGGCCTCGCCGATGTCGGACCGGAGGATGTCGTCTATTTCCGGGGTGAGGACCCCAAGGTCGGGCCGATGACGAAATATGTGACGAGGACAGCGTGACTGAACCTGACACCGTCGAGGAAGGGCAAGTCCGACTGTCTGTCGACGGACAGAAGCTGACCGGCACGCTTCTGACGCCGGAAGCCCCCGTGCCGGGCTTTCTGTTTGTCCACGGCTGGGGCGGCGATCAGGAAGAAGACCTGGGCCTGGCCGAGGATCTCGCTCGACTGGGCTGCATCTGTTTC